>CAZHAI010000243.1:0-3762 GCA_964530645.1 uncultured Rikenella sp.
ACTTAAGAATTCGTTTAGTAACAGGAAATTGTATAATTCCGGTAACTATGAAAAAAACTCTGCTGATCACCTTAATTATTCTGGCAGTACTGCTGTTAATACCGGCTGTGAGCTTCATCAGATGGGCTTTTCAGGAGAAGAAGCCTATCGACGTTGTTATACTGGACAAATCTGTTCCGACACTTGACAGACTGGGTCACCGCTCATTTGTCTATACCCTGACCAACTCCAGATTTGTAAGGGGAGAAAAGGGAGGCAGCTTCTCCGCTGCGAGGGACTATTATGGCTTTGAGCCGCTCAGGCCGGCGAGGGAGAAACAGTTCAGGAAGAAGGACTTCCGTCTTACCGAACTGATTGACCTTGCAGAAAACAATGACGCACTTTATTACACTGATACCTACGGGGTATTTTTCAACGACTGGTACCAGGGGATCAAGAAGACACGCAGGTCACGCAAACTCTACGGCGGCCTGAACAATAACGACTATCTCCTTATGGTGGAGATGAAGCGCCGTGATAAACTGGTGCTTGTTGAGTACAATACGTTTGACTATCCGACGGCAGGACTCGAGAAATTCAAGACCGAGGAGTTACTCGGACTTACATCCAAGGGATGGATGGGACAGTATTACAAATCGCTTGACACGGTCTCACCTCATGGAGTTCCCGCGTGGATGCCGGCCCTATACAGGAAACAGACAGGAGAACCGTGGACCTTTACAAAAGCAGGCGTCGTGCTGCTGATGGAGAACAGTATAATTGTTCTTGAGGAGGGAAAACATCTTTCCGTTGCGCTGCCACAGATCAGGACCGATGCAACAAATGCCGAGAGATTCGGAGTGCCTGAATCGGTCACATTTGTTAATAGCTTTGATATAATTGACCCGGGCAAGAACAGCGTCATCTCTGAATTCGTTCTGAACACTACACCCGCCGGTGACACCTTGCTTGCCGAAAACGATCTGCAGGCAGTCTTCCCCGCAGTCACTCTGGAGCCGCTGACTCAGCGGACCTGGTATTTCTCAGGTGATTTCGCCAATAACGACATACCATTCTGGACAGCGAGGCTTAAAAATATCCAGAAAGTCGGAAAGGCAATGCTCTATTCCGACCATCCCGACGATCCAAGGAGGTTCTACTGGTTGTACTACAAGCCACTGATTACAAATATCTTCAGCGAGTACCAGGCAGATATGGCCGGCAAATAGAACACTGACATACAGCAAGGAACAGGCCACGGGCCTGTTTTTTGTTTTACAGGGGTCTCCATTTGCTTTTATCGCTGAACAGAACTGCACATTTGCTGTTTTTTGAAGGTTACTGCATATCTTTATGTATAGTTTTGAATCAATGAAAGCAACGATAGTACAGTGCGGACTGAAGTGGGAGGAGAGAGATGTTAATATTGAGCATATCTCATCCCTGCTTGATGCTGCTGCTCCCGGCAGCGGAATTGTGATTCTGCCCGAGATGTTCACAACCGGCTTCACAATGAATCCTGAGCCTCTTGCCGAGGGCATGGACGGACCAACGGTCAGGTGGATGAAGGAGCGGGCCGCTGCCGGGGGTTACGCCCTCTGCGGGTCTGTAATCATTGGAGAGGAGGGTTTATTCTGCAACCGAATGATCTTCGTCACACCCTCGGGCGATGTGACCTTCTACGACAAGCGGCATCTCCATACAATGAGCGGAGAGCACACTGTTTACAGTCGTGGCAATAAGCGTGTTGTGGTGCCTTACCGCGAGTTCAGCTTCAATCTTCAGGTATGCTATGATCTGCGGTTTCCGGTATGGTCAAGGAACCGCGGTGACACCGATGTTATTATATATTCTGCCAACTGGCCTTCAGTCCGTAGCTCAGTCTGGAAAGCGTTGCTTGTTGCCAGGGCCATTGAAAACCAATGCTATGTGATAGGAGTGAACCGCGTGGGGGTAAATCCGGACGGTACTTCATACAACGGTGATTCAGTCATTGTCGGCCCGAAAGGTGAGCTGCTGACCTCACTGGAACCTGGTGCCGAAGGTGTCGTGTCGGCCATTCTTTCGCGTGAAGCGTTGGACAAATACAGGGAGGATATGCCCATCTGGCGGGACGCAGATCCGTTTGAATTGCTTTAGGCAATAGGCAATAGCGTTGACAATATCAGAGTATAATTTGCATATTATGCAGTAAATCAGACTACTGCCTACTGCAGGAAGCCAACACTGCCGCCCTCCCTGCAATCCGGCTCCTTCGCT
This sequence comes from uncultured Rikenella sp., assembly GCA_964530645.1. GTDB lineage: Bacteria > Bacteroidota > Bacteroidia > Bacteroidales > VadinHA17 > SR-FBR-E99. The sequence continues at coordinate 2,239 of CAZHAI010000243.1, forward strand.
AAAATGACCCACCGGGTCATTTTTTCACGCTCGGCCCTCTACTGCCTACTGCCTATTGCCTACTCTGAGCGCAGCGAAGAGAACCTCCGCCGGATGCAGGGCGATTCTGCCAGTGCCGTCCTTTACATGATGCCGGCAACTGGTACCCGGGGCGCAAATGATGGTGCCGGCTGCGGCCGCCCTCACATCAGGGAACAGCACAAGCTCACCTACCTTCTTAGACAGGTCGTAATGCTCCTTCTCGTATCCGAATGCGCCTGCCATGCCGCAGCAGCCCGACGGTATCTCCCTGACCAAATAGTTCACAGGGATTCCAAGTGCAGCCAGTACAGGAGCCGAGGTTGTAATTGCCTTCTCCTGGCAGTGAACATGAACCAGCACTGCCGCCGGCTCATCGGTGAACATCTCACGCTTAATCCTTCCTGCACTGAACTCCCTGGCAATGAACTCCTCAAGCGTATATGTGTGCTGTGCCAGCCTTAATGCCTCGGGGCGCAACTCATCACCGGCCAGGTCGGGAAACTCATCCCTGAAGCCGAGAATGGCGGAGGGCTCGATGCCAACAAGCGGACGTTCATCCGATACAAGAGAGGCAAAGACCTCAATATTGCTTGTAATCAGCTTCCTGGCTTTGCGAAGAAAACCTTTGGATATGTATGTTCTTGCGCTGGCGGCATTTCCGGTAACAGTGATCCGGTACCCGAGACCGGTTAAAAGCCTGGCTGTGGCAATCCCGGCGCTGAGGTCATTGTGGTTTGTGAACTCATCCACAAACAGGCAAACCTCGCCGGCAGGATCGGCCGGATTCAGCTTCGGGAGATTTCTTTTCAACCACTTCCTGAATGTAACCGGCGCCAGCAAAGGGATGCTTCTTTCGGAGGCAAATCCAGTCACCTTCTTGATTATCAGTGAGCTGAATTTGTTTGCTGCAAAGAAGTTGAATATCCACGGGATAAAGGAGAAGAAACTGTAAATTTTCGGCAGCGAGGCAATCATCCGCGTCCGCAGTGACGGCGGGTGCACATCGTTATATTGCTGAAGGAACTCCGACTTGAGCTTGGCAATATCCACTCCCGAAGGACATTCGCTCCGGCATCCCTTACAGGCAAGGCAAAGGTCCAGTATCTCGTAAATCTCACGGCTGTCCCACGGGTTGGCACTGTCGGCATAAAGCATCTCTCTCATTATGTTTGCCCTGGCGCGGGTTGTCAGACGCTCGTCGCCTGTAGCCATGTAGCTGGGGCACATCAGTCCCCCGATGACGCTGCTCTTGCGGCAGTCGCCAGACCCGTTGCACTTCTCTGCCGCACGCACCACCCCGCCACATTCTGAAAAGTCATACCAGGTTGTCAGTTCCGGCGTCGGTTTCCCGGGTATATAGCGCAGGAAGCTGTCCATGGGAGGTGTGTCGGTGATCTTGCCCGGGTTAAGAATCCCATGGGGATCGAAAACCTTTTTTATCCTCTTGTTTAGAAGGTAGTTATGCTCTCCGATAATAAGCGGTATGAATTCACCCCTGAGCCT
>CAZHAI010000244.1:0-3759 GCA_964530645.1 uncultured Rikenella sp.
ATTCAAGTCAATAGACGATTGAATTTTATTTAATTTGTCTGACAAATTTTTTTTGAAACGGAACAACGATACTTGTATTATAAGAAACATAAGGGACAACCGGCTCAGGAGTCCGGCCAGACCGATGCATTAACAAACAAGCTTATCAGGTTACATATGAAGACATTACTCAAATCATTATCCCTGGCAGTCCTGGCTGCCACCATGACATTTGCCATGTCTGTTCCGGTTTGCGGCCAGAAGGTTGAACCGGGTATCGAGACCCTTATCAGGAGTAACTTTGATATCCTGAAGGGCAAAAGAGTTGGTTTGGTAACCAATCCGACTGGTGTTGACCGCTTGCTCAGATCAACTGTGGATATTCTGCACAACGCTCCGGAGGTTAACCTTGTTGCTCTCTACGGTCCTGAGCACGGTGTGCGTGGAGAGTTTACCGCAGGGGAATACGTTGAGACTGAGACCGACCCGTCAACGGGACTCCCGGTTTACAGCCTCTACGGCAAGACGCGTAAACCCTCACCGGAAATGCTGAAGGGGATTGACATACTTGTATATGACATCCAGGATATCGGCTCCAGGTCATACACATTCATCAGCACCCTCGGCCTGGTGATGGAGGCGGCAGCTGAAAACGGCATTCCCGTGGTTGTGCTTGACCGTCCCAACCCGCTGGGCGGTATCCGCATGGAGGGCGCTGTCACCCGTCCGGAATTCGTCTCGTTCGTCAGCCAGTTTGCAATACCTTACATTCACGGAATGACCGTGGGCGAGCTTGCTACATTCCTTAACGGTGAGAAAATGCTTGCCAACGGGGTAAGATGCGGTCTGCACGTGGTGAAAATGAGCGGTTGGTCAAGAAAAATGTATTTCAGGGAGACCGGCCTGCCTTGGGTCCCCTCCTCCCCCCAGGTTCCGCACGGGGACACTCCGCTCTACTACCCGGCCACAGGAATAGCCGGTGAGCTCTATGCCGTGAGCATCGGGGTTGGCTATACGATCCCCTTCCAGACCTTTGCAGCCCCATGGATAAATGCCGACTCGCTGGCTACAAGCCTCAACAGGCTGAATCTTCCCGGAGTGATCTTCAGGCCGACCCATTACAAACCGTACTTCAGTACCCTCGAGGGTAAGCTGGTGCACGGTGTGCAGATCCACATAACCGATCCTTCCGTGGCTCCGCTAACCCTGCTGCAGTTCTACATCATGCAGGAGGCACACCGCCTCTGGCCAAAGAAAAACCTCTTCAGCATGTGCGATCCTTCACGTCACCTGATGTTCGACAAGGTTTGCGGTACTGATGAAGTGAGAAAAGCGTTCACGAAGTCATTCATGGTGAGCGATATCATAGGCCTGTGGACTAATGATATAGAAGCATTCAGGGCCAAAGCCTCGAAATACTTCCTTTACGACTGATTATAAAGATCAGTGTATATTTGCCCCCTCCACGCTCTTCTCAAGCGCGCGGGCGTGCTGCAGAAACTCGTTAAGAAGCATCTCCTTGTAATAGACCATTCCGTGTGTCCCCCTGATCTTCGGACTCTCATTCTCGTAAAAGAAATCCTTTCCCAGAATCAGCTGCACCTGCTTGAACTGCTCCACCCACACCTGCTGTGACAGGTCACTGAACGGACCGTCATAGGCAGGACTCGGGAATGAGGCATTCACCTGGCTGACGTAGCAGTCGCGGAACGACTGGCTGAGCACTGCCATTGAATTCAGGGAGACAGGAACGAAGACGTTAGCCTCGGAAGGAAGGAACCTGAACCATACATTACGGTATCCGATAACCCTCAGCTCCGAAAGATCCTTTTCCAGGCTCCACTGCCTCAGCGCCTCTGCTATCGCCTGCAAAACCTTATAATGGGTATCGGGACCGGAGCCCTCGGGATCAAAGGCCAGGCTGATTACATTTGGCTGTATTCTCCTCAGGCACTGAAGTATTGGTTCCACATCCCTGTGACGGTCAGGTTGCTGCGTGAATATATCCCCGGTGTAGAATCCCAGCCTCAGGTGTTCGATATTGCGCACCGGTACTCCGTAATGAGCCCAGACCAGCTCCTCCTCATACTCCCTGAGCATTCCTTTAAGTCTTTGGATATCAGGCGGATTCTTCTCGCCGCTATAGCTTCCCCTTATAAGGTCAATATTCTTCTGTATCTGATCCACCAGTTCATGCTTCGATTTCAGCCGGTAGATATCAACCATCGCCCTGACTATCCTGTGGCACAGCCCTCTCAGTTTGCCGGCCTCATCCTTGTCTGCCACCTTGTCAAGATAATGGCTTACATCCTTGTCCCACTTGAACCTGTAACCCGTCTCAAAGAAATCGGGGTATCTCAGCATCTGAATCATGTCTATTGAGATGAGGCGCTGTGTCTCCTCGAGCAGGCTAAGCAGCATGCTGTTTGTCACAGCCGTGAACCCCGAAGTGAGTACCGAGAAGTGGAACCTGTTTGTAATCTCCCGCAACTGTGGTATGATTGCAGGAAAGATCCCGAGCATGATGTCGTCATGGTGCGGACCGGTATGGAAGAAGGTTGTATTCCTTTCACGTCTGAGTCCTGCCTCAATCTTCCTCTTTGTAGATTCTATCACGTCAGCCACGGTGTTCAGGCTGACACCGGGAATGAGCGAACAATATTCGTCATTTATAACATCCTCTATTTCAAGCTTATGGGCATATTTCTCTATTTTCTGACACAGGTCGAAGACCGCCCTTTCAGTTTTCTCGAAGGTCCATTCGCCCTCCCTGAAGTACCTTTCAACGGAGTCATGAAGCTGAACCGCTGCACCCTCTGTAAGATAGAACCGGGCATTCTTCAGGTTCTGCAGCACCGTTGCCGGGTATAGGTTATCGGGGCCGCTCTCAAGCGCATTCCTTACAACCAATGCTTTGGCGTCTCCGGCGGCAAAGATTATCGCCACTGCATCAGGATTATAGGTGATTGTGCCGAGCCCGATCGTGATCACGAGCCTTGTTCTTGACACTTCAATGCCTCCGAGATCTCCTGCAGAGGCAGCCTGTGTCTCAAAATTCGTTGCCGTAAGTCTCGTTGCCGAGTTATGGTCGCTTCCCCTTGTGTTAAACGCAATATGACCGTCGGGGCCGATCCCTCCCAGGAAGAATCCGATCCCCCCCAGGGCACGGATCTTCTTCTCATAGTTCGTACACCAGTTATCGATCCTGAAGAGCGACTCCTGCTGCAGCTTCTCAAGCCGGCCGGAAGCCTCCCTGTTTCGGAGGGAGAGGTCAATAGTATTGTCAGGAAATACCTCTGAATAATGCTTCCCTTCTGCCAGAATAATCTCATCTGAATTGATCAGCAGCGCCTTTTCCGGATCAAGATCGAAGTCCCGGATGTAGAACCTGCTGACATAGTCGAAGAAGCTGTTGTGCTGGTCCGGGTTGATCGGATAGAACTCGTCGATCTGAACGAAGTGCAGTCCTTTCAGGGACGGTTTCGCTTTCAGGAACAGTCCGTTGTCCTCACGGACCTTCCTTGCCTCCGGCAGATCCCAGTTATTAAGCAGGTATTTGGTCCACTTGATGAAATACTCCGGCGTCTTGCCTGTGGGCAGGCTGATGACTCCGTCAGGATTCTCCGCCACCCATTCAAGGAACCTGAGCGATGTAAGCAGCCCCAGTCCGGGGAAGTTGTCCACAATAACATAGGGCATCTTTGTCGTCATGCTTTTTCTGCCCGAACGGTCGAAAAATGCTTTTTCTACTTTGCTAAACCCTGGAGTATTCATAGTAAT
>CAZHAI010000245.1:0-3713 GCA_964530645.1 uncultured Rikenella sp.
GGTAATCTTCACTGGCATGCTGATCTATCAGCACCTGATTGTGAAGCCGTCTGATCTGAGCAGGGTGAACATGGCCTTTGGGACGACAAACGGCATCGCCGGTGTCATCTTCGGGCTGGCAGTTGTTCTCGACCTGCTTATCCTTTAGAACTTGAAGACGAAGGAGACCCCGAGAAGCTCCTTGAACTGTACAATGGGAGCCTTCTTCTGCTTGCCGTCTGTACCCAGCACGGGCTCACCCCTGTCATAGAGCGGCAGAAGTGTGTTGTCATCATAAATGAGGTGAGCATTCACCCTCAGATCAGTGAACCAGTTAAGAGGCATTGTGGCAATCAGCTCCCAGTCGACGTCAATATTCTGCGGCCTGGAAAGGAAATTGCTGAAAAGCTGCAGCCTGTTGTTCATATTGATCTTATCGAACAGCAGAAGCTTGCTGTTTATAGTAAAATATGCTCCCAGCTCGTTTTTTGACCTTTTGTCCGCAGCGACACCGTATTTTGTCTGGTTGATATTCGCTGTATCAGTCACAAAAGTTCCTTTGTATGACAGAGGGGAAAAACTGACCGATGTGTTTTTGTTGGGTTTGTACTCCAGGCCATAACCCAGTATGAAGGTAGCCGGGTTGAAGAATTTGGAGACCTTGATTGTTGTAGTGTCATTTGGATAATTGTACCCCGGCAGGAATTGAGACTTGAACTGGAACAGTCCAGAGAGGTCGAACTTACCGAATGCCTTGTGATTGATCTTGGAATTGATCTCCAGTATATCCAGGTTTTTCCTGATCCCGTCATATTTTCCCGAGGCCTGCAATCCAAGGGCAAACCGGGCCGAGGTGGCTGAATTGACCTTTGTTGCCTTGTTGTTGTAATTGATTGCTGACGTGACATCGAGGACGGAAGAGATGTTGTTCTCACCCCCTTTGGCCCAGTTGGAAACCACACCCTGTGAGAGCAGGTAAGAGAGGTCTGTCTTGAACTTCCACAGTTCCTGTTTGATCTTGCTCAGCGCTACCCTTCGAAGGTCCTCCTCCTGTGCCGTTGTGACATTTACGCGTGTGTCAACGTATCTGTCATGCCATGTCTGCTTTTTAAAGAGCACACCCTCCTCTGCCCGGAGTGAGATTGTATTGCGCACAGGGCTTCCAACCCAGACCGTCACGGAATCGCCCTCACCGTCAGGCAGCCAGAACCGGACCAGGTTGTCAGAAAGGCTGTTGAGCCACAATTCCGAGCCCTGTCCCTCCTCACTTGTCAACCGTATCCGTGTGGAATCACGTATCTCCAGATAGCTGATGAGTGAATTGACTGCCGCCTGGAGCGAATCGCTTACATAAGGATTTCTGAGATACCTGAAGGGAAAGTCGGTGCGTGCCAGCGATACCTCCGGGAGAGTGTCGGTTATGACAAGCACTATCGTATCATTTGTGCGGTGCGGAATTCTCGCCGGAATGAAGTCTTTCATAAGGATGTAGACCGAATCATTCAGCTTCAGGGTATCGTTCTTGATTATAGGCCTGTAGTCCGGAGTGAGTCTTACCTTTTCGAATTTACTCCCGGCCCTGATAAACATCTCATCAGCCTTTGCGGCCACAGCTGTGCTGTCAGTCAGAGTGGTGTCAGGCTCCATCACAGGCAGGATGATCCTGACTGAATCAAAGAGGTAGTAACTCTCCGCGGGTATCCTGATGTGTTCAAACGGATAGGCATTGAGGTAATCAAGAACCGTGTCGGCCGGTGGCCTGGATGCAAGCCAGACCAGGTTCCTCAGTGCCTCGCGGAGCGGGTCATTACTGCGTTTCCACAGTGACTGTGAAGAGTAAAAGCGCTCCAGGAATTTCAGTGACGCGCTCCTGTCAAGGTGAATATCCTGAGGGCCGTTAATGCCCGGGACAGGTGCTGCCTTAATCTGTTTTAAAAGATGTGTGGTCACTGCGAGGGTGTCGGCACGCGGTACCGTCACCGAAGGCATTGCCGGCTCATCAACAACCTGCGCGGGCAGAACCGAGGTGCCGGCAAGGCAAAGTAAAAGCCAAAGAATCTTAATGGTTCCCAGTTTCATTTCACAACGTTTAAACAATTCCGGATTGTACCCCAAACCTAAAATGGTTATATTTGCAAAAATAGCCGATTTCAATGAATTCCCGCCTCATCAGGGACATAAACAGGAAGCTGAGATTCCGTAACATCAAGAACAGGGACGCATTCTGAACCCCGGGGTTGCCTGCATCAGCGCAATAATCTGCCACTATTGTTAAATTATCTTAATCGCTGACTGTGTCAGGCAGAAGGCAATAGGCAGCAGGCAACAGGCGCAGGCAGCAGGCAGCAGGCAGTCTGGCATTCAGCAATCAATTCATTCGCCGTAGGCGATCAGGAATTGTAGAATGGATAACAGAAATCCATTTTTCCCCGTAGGGGATAAAGCATTGTAAATCGCAAATCGCAAATAACCATGAACTTACCATATTGTGAACCTTACAAGATAAAGAGTATAGAGACTATCCGTCAGAGCACCCGCCAGGAGCGCGAGGAATGGATAAGGAACGCCTCGTACAACCTCTTCAACCTGCGTTCGGAGCAGGTATTCATTGATCTTCTCACCGACTCCGGCACAGGCGCCATGAGCGACCTGCAATGGGGAGCCATCATGACCGGTGACGAGAGTTATGCCGGTGCCTCATCATACTACAGGCTGAAGGATGCCATCAGGGATATCACCGGCTTTGAATATTTTCTTCCCACCCACCAGGGACGGGCTGCTGAGAACGTCCTCTTTTCAGTACTGATAAAGGAAGGTGATGTGATCCCGGGCAATGCCCACTTCGACACCACAAAGGGGCATATTGAATTCCGAAAGGCGAAGGCGGTGGACTGTACCGTCTCGTATGCCAGAGACATCAACGTTGTTGATCCCTTCAAGGGGAATGCCGATCTGGACAGGCTTGATCAGGTGCTGAAGGCGACTCCCCGCGAAAAGCTGGGATGTATTGTAATGACTGTCACCAACAACACTGCCGGCGGCCAGCCGGTCAGTATGGGCAACCTCCGGGGCGTAAGGGAACTGGCCGACAAATATGGAGTTTTGCTTGTCATAGACTCTGCCCGGTTTGCAGAGAATGCCTATTTCATCAAGACACGCGAAGCAGGCTATGCTGAAAAAAGCATCAGGGAGATCGTCCGCGAAATGTTCTCATATGCTGACGCAATGACAATGAGCTCGAAGAAGGACGCCATAGTAAATATGGGAGGCTTCATAGGGATGAAAGACAGGGAGCTCTTCAGGAAAGCTTCCACCTTCAATATTATGTTTGAAGGCTATATCACATATGGCGGAATGTCAGGCCGCGATATGAACGCACTGGCGCAGGGCCTTTATGAAGGCACTGAATTCGATTACCTTGAGTCACGTATCGGGCAGGTGACACGGATGGGCGAACAGATTCACCTTGCCGGAATTCCCGTTCAACTGCCAATCGGCGGACATGCCGTATTTATCGATGCCAGCAAGTTCTTTCCGCATATACCTGCCTCGGAGTTCCCGGCGCAGAGACTGGCTGTGGAGATATACCTCGAGGGAGGCATCCGCGGCACCGAGATCGGCACCTTGCTGGCTGACCGTGACCCTGTCACCAGGGAGAACAGGGATCCGGGGCTGGAACTGGTTCGCCTTGCGATACCCCGCAGGGTCTACACTGACAACCACATGGATTACGT
>CAZHAI010000246.1:0-3692 GCA_964530645.1 uncultured Rikenella sp.
CACATAACCAAGAAGGTGGCTGACCGCCTGTCTGACATTTTCAAAAAAGACCGCGAGACTTTCGAAAAGAAATGGGATGACCTGAAACTCTTCATCGAGTACGGCATGATCACCGAGGAGAAGTTCTTTGAGAAGGTATCGAAATTTGCCCTTTACAAGAACACCGCCGGCAAATACTTCACTCTGGAAGAGTATGACAAGTTCATTAAGGAGAACCAGACCGATAAGGATAAGTCGCTTATTCACCTTTATACGACGGACCCTGTTGCCCAGCATACATATGTGGCCAAGGCGGCAGAGAAGGGATATGATGTGCTTGTGCTTGAGGGTCAGCTTGATACACATCTTATTAACACGCTTGAATCGAAGGAGCCTTCCTCAAGGTTCGTAAGGGTTGACAGTGATGTGATAGAGAAGATTATCCGGAAGGATGAGAGTCACACCTCGAAACTCACGCAGACTCAGTCGGATGACCTTGCACAGGTCTTCCGCAGCCAGGTTGCTGACACTGACAAGGCACGCTTCATGGTCAGGGCTGAGAATCTTGATGAGAATGACCTGCCGATGATGATCACACAGAGCGAGTTCATGCGCCGGATGAAGGATATGGCTCAGTTCGGAGGCGGATATTCATTCTATGGAGAGATGCCTGACAGCTTTGACCTTGTACTGAACACCAACCATCCGCTGGTGATTGAACTTTCCAGTGACCTCGATAAGGGCCACGCTGACGAGTTGAAAAAGAATAACGCTGGTATTGAAAAGACGAAGCTCGAGATTGAGTTCCTTGAGAAGGAGCATGGCAAGAAGAAACCTGATGAGATTCCCACTGTGGAGAAGGATGACCTGGAGAGGATGAAAGGCGACCTTAAGCAGCTTGAGGAGAAGAGGAAAAGTATCCTTGCCGCATTCGGGACCGACCAGAAGGCTGTAAGACAGCTGATTGACCTCGCCATGCTGGCAAACAACATGCTCAAGGGAGAGGCGCTGAGCGCATTCGTAAAACGAAGCATCAGCCTCCTCTAGAACAGTATCTTACATACTACAGATTGATTAAATGGACGCCCGCGAAGGGCGTCTTTTTTTAACCCATTATCCGGGCGAGCTCGGATTTGATGTAGGAAATTGCGGTTTTGGTTGGCTCGGTATCCATCTCCATCACCTCCTCAAGAAGCATTCTCGAAAGCTCCTCACCTGTTGCGGCCGGCGGAAGCTGAGATGCAACACTGTTTACAAGCCTGACAACCGTTCCACGTGCATTCTTAACCATCTCCCACGCCTCATTGCTCATGTAAATCTGCTGTGAGAGGTTGTGCTCATATTCGCTCCTGATATTTGAAACCAGGGCTGACTGCAACTGCTGGGCAGTCATCTCAGGCTTCGCAGTCCGCATGATGAGCGACTCGGGCGTGATTCGCTCGAGGAACAACACAATCCTTTCATAAGCCTGCAACTTAACCGGCGTGATTGTCTTCACCGTCTGAAGCAACAGATCCTGTCGCCTGCGGTCCTGGTCATCACGCAGCATGTTCCTTATTACCATCCAGGCGGTTATCATCACAAGCAATGCCGGGAGCAATATTTTCAGAATCTCAAGGAAGGTTTCCATGACGGGGACGGTTGTTTGTTGTTACGGCATGCAAATTAATCATTTTTATCCAAGGCCGATAATCCGTCCCCGGCATGTTATAAACCCTTTTCTTTTTCACATTTAACAACTACATTTGGCCCTTTCACAACCGGTAAAAAAACAAATATGGAGCATGTCAGCAGGAGAGTTCAGTCGCTCTCAGTATCGCAGACTCTTGCCATGTCGCAGAAGAGTCAGGAACTCAAGGAGCAGGGTATTGACGTGATAAGCCTCAGCCTGGGGGAACCTGATTTCAACACTCCTGACGATATCAAGGAGGCAGCCAAGAAAGCAATAGATGACAACTTTTCGTTCTATCCTCCGGTACCCGGATACTCTGACCTGAGGAAGGCAATATCCAAAAAATTCAAGGAGGAGAACGGACTTGACTACTCGCCTGAACAGATTATCGTGTCGGCAGGAGGGAAGCATACCCTCATCAACGTGGTGCTCTCGGTGGTAGACCCCGGAGAGGAAGTTATCCTGCTCGCCCCATACTGGGTCAGTTATCTTGATCACATCATTTTTGCAGAAGGGAAGCCGGTGATCATCCAGACCTCCATTGACAAGGATTTCAAGGTAACTCCGGATCAGCTGGAAGCAGCTATCACCCCGAAGACACGCCTGCTGATCTTCAACTCTCCCTCGAACCCTACCGGGATGGTCTACACCCGCGATGAGATGGCCGCACTGGTGAAGGTGCTCGAGAAGTTTCCGCAGGTCATTATCATCTCGGATGAGATCTATGAGCATATCACCTTCTCCGGCGAGCACATCAGCCTGGCCACTTTCAGTTCCATCACTGACAGGGTTGTGACAGTCAATGGGGTATCCAAGGGCTACGCAATGACCGGTTGGCGGATAGGTTACATGGGCGCACCGCTCTGGCTCGCGAAGGCCTGCAATAAACTGCAGGGCCAGTTCACTTCAGGGGTCTGCTCCATAGCACAGCGAGCCGCACTGGCTGCAGTGACATCGAAGAGCGACTCAAAAACGAGGATGCGCGAGGCCTTTCTTCGCAGAAGGGACCTGATATGCAGGCTCCTTGGCGAGATCCCCGGACTGAAGGTAAGGATCCCGCAGGGAGCATTCTATGTGATGCCTGACATAAGCTACTTCCTGGGAAAGAGCTATAACGGCAAGGTGATGAATAACGCTGATGACCTTGCATTTTTCCTCCTCGCTGAAGCCAGGGTGGCCACGGTAAGCGGCAACGCTTTCGGGGCTGACAACTGCATCCGCATATCATATGCAACCTCCGATGAACTCATCACGGAAGCTGCTAAGCGCATAAAGGAGGCCCTGGCAAAACTGGCCTAATAGCGATTAAAGCTAATTATCTCCTCCGGCGGCTTCCGGGATTTGTCCCTTAGCCTGTTATCCGTATAGCCGACAGAGATTACAAGCTCAACCTTCTTTGATGTCGGTATGCCCAGGATCTTTTTGATCCTCTTCTCATCGAACCAGCCGAGAATGCAGGTGCCCAGTCCTTCGGCCGTGGCCTGGTAGACAACTGAAGCAGCAGCAATCCCTACATCTATCAGTGAGTAATCCCTCTGCTTGATCAGATCGCCTGCCCTGGAGGTAAGATTGGATTTCTCGCGGACAATTACAATCAGCACGGGTGCCTGCCGGACAAAAGTGTTCATCCTCAATAACTCAGACTCCGTAGCGCCAGAAACCTCATCCCTTATGGCAGGGTCATCCACCACTATGAAATGCCATGGCTGGCCGTTGCAGGCTGATGGTGACATCCGCGCGGCCTCAGTGATCCTTTCAATCTTTTCCTTTTCTACAGGCCTGTCAATATATTTCCTGTCACTCTGCCTGCTTTTAATAAGGCTGAGCATTTTTATGCCGTCTGTCATTCAGGGAAGGAGGTGATCAATAGTTCTGTGCGAATTCCTCGCTGTAGTTGAACGGATGGAGGCATGCCGGGCAGTTCTTCAACGGTTTGGTTCCGAAGTGAACATAACCGCATTTACGGCAGTACCAGAAGATCTTTTCTTCGCGTTCGAAGACCTTATTACCCATCACGCTGGCAAGCAGCCTCCTGTAACGC
>CAZHAI010000247.1:0-3664 GCA_964530645.1 uncultured Rikenella sp.
CCATTGTATCACCTTGTTCAGATCACTCCTGCAGGTGAGGTGGGGAAGGAACTGTGAGTATTTTTCCTTCATTGCCTTCCAGTCGGCTCCGTGCATCCCCGGGTCATAGAAATAATCGCGGTTGACCCTCCATGCCTCATCAAAGATCTGCGGCCACTCCTCTGTCGGATCGATCCGGACAGAGATTGCCGAAGTATTCAGGACTCCCTTACCCGGCTCCGGTTTCTTGCCTGCGGCAGTTATCCCGGTGGTTTGTCCCTTTACATAGAGCATCTTCTTCCTGTCTGCTGAGACAATGTAGCCGTCAAGCTCCATCACCTCCTCATCCTTCCTGTCCTTTACATTGTATTTCCTCAGTACGGACGGTCCGCTTCCGGCGGGTCCTGCGATGTAGAGTATCTCGCCGGTACCGGCCACCCCGAGATCCGAATAGCTGCCCGGTGACACCGGCACATTCACTATCCTCTCCTGAAGACCGTCAGTCTCGATTTTAAGCAGTTCAGTCTTGACTCCGGCCTCCGGTGCTTTGGCGGCATTTTTGCCGGTGCTTTTAGCGGCACTCTTTGCGGGAGCTTCAGTTGCAGGTTTTTCTGCATCAGTTTTTTCCGCGGTGCCCTTCTCCTCATCACTCTCCTTCGTGAAAGGTGATACTATTTCCTTTCTGAGTGTAACGAGCCAGATCGAATTGGTCATCCGCATATCAGCACTTGAAAGGTCGAACCAGTTGACTACCGGACCGGCGTTTGTGGAAGCGAAGAAGTAGATGTACTCGCCATTCGGATCAAATACAGGTTCTGAGGCATCACTCAGGCCGTCAGTTACCGGGAAGGACTTCTGACTGTCTGCAGAGTATAGGTAAACCACCCTAAAGAAGTTTTTCAGGGTCTTTGTGTAGACGATCCATCTCGAGTCAGAGGACCAGTCACCGAACATGTCCCTGAAAGGTCCCGGGACATACATCTCGTCGGCATCAATCTTTTTTATGAGGGAGGTTGTCAGGTCGAGCAGCCAGAGGTTCCTTCCGTTGTCTGTGAAGCATATCTTCCTGCTGTCAGGAGACCATTTCGGATGAGCGTAGAATCCTGTGCCGGGCAGGTCGAACGCCCTGGGTTCTCCTTTGCCGTCCTGTGGTTTGATATGAAGCTTGTATTCGCCGGAGGCGTCGGAGAAATAGGCAATTGATTTTCCGTCAGGTGACCATACCGGGTCTTTTTCATGTACTCCTGCAGTCAGGGTGATATTCCTCGGATCTCCCTTTTCAGCCGGAAGGGTTATGATCTCACCCCTGTAGCCGAAGACAGCGCGGCTCCCGGCAGGGGAGATGTCAGCGCTGCGCATGTAGCCCATCCCCTGAACATAGCGCGGACGCAGTTCGAGAAGATCGGCTGCTATGCCGACTTTAAGTTTCGATGTTGTGCCTGTTGGGATATCATATGTGTGAATGTAACCGGCCTGTTCAAATACTATCTTACCGGAGGCAGCCGAAGCGCTGAGCACCGGGAAGTCGGCAAATGTTGTGTGCTGCCTTATGTCAGCACCGCTGCCGGTGCAGGAGAAAAGGTTGAACTCGCCGTTCCTGTCGCTGAGGAAATATATTCTTTCGCCTATCCACATCGGGTAAGTATCATTGCATCTTCCTTCCGGCTGCGGTACCTTCACCACCGAACGGTCAGCGAAAGTAAAAAGCCATATTGTGGATGCTGTTCCCCCGCGGTAGTTCTTCCACTGGGCGTGGGCCGGGGAGATTGGTGTGTAGGCCATCCTTGCCATGTCCGGAGACAATGACACATAGTGGGCATTGGGAATTGTCATTTGTTCCGGGTAACCGCCATCAATGTCCACTGTAAAGAGCTGCGCATACCGTCCGGTGAAAGAGGCTCTCTGAGAGGCGAAAACTATCTTTGTTCCGTCAGGGGTGAATGTACGGGCGACATCTGCTCCGGGGTGCCAGGTGAGCCTCACCGGCAATCCTCCTTCTACCGGGACGACAAAGACATCGGTGTTTCCGTCATACTGGGCGCTGAAGGCTAAAAGCTTTCCGTCAGGGGAGAAGCAGGGTTCACCCTCAATCCCCTCGTCAACTGTGAGTCTGCGGGGATTTGATCCGTCAGCATTCATTACCCATAGATCCTCCGCGTAAATGAATGCAATGTGTGATTTACTGGCTGCGGGCTGTGACAACATTCTTGTGTCCGAAGTGTCAATTCCGCTGAGACTGTCTGCTCCGGTGAACAGAAGCGCAGCAAACATTACTGCTGCAAAAAACTCTCTTTTCATAGCTATTTGGTTTTTCTGAAAGTATTCGTTGCGTTTGCCTGGGCCTTCGGGGTGATAACCAGGTCATTGATGCAGACATGATCGGGAAGGCTGGCACAGTAGTGAATCACGCCGGCGATATCCTCGCTTCGGAGGGCTTCGAGACCGCTGTAGACTGCTGATGCCCTCTCCTCATCGCCCTTGAAGCGGACCAGTGAGAACTCTGTCTCCACCATCCCGGGTGCTATGTTAGTAACCTTTATTCCGTGCCTGAGGAGATCAATGCGCATGGCTTTTGAGAGCGCATCAACAGCGTGCTTCGTTGCACAATAGACTGAGCCTTTCTCATAGACCTCCTTCCCTGCTATCGAACCGATGTTGAAGATGTGACCGGAGCCCCTGCTGACCATAAGCGGAGCGATCACACGGGTGACATACAGAAGCCCCTTTACATTGGTGTCAATCATCCTATCCCAGTCGTCCGTGTCACCTTCATCGATGTGACTCAGGCCCACAGCCAGTCCGGCGTTGTTTACCAGGATGTCAATGTGCCTCCATTCCGGTGGCAATCCACCCAGGTGCTTCTCAACCTCGAGCCTGTTCCGGACATCGAAGCAGAGTGTCAGCACCTCGGCGCCCCACGTGGCAGTTAAATGAGCGGCCAATTCATCGAGCCTCTCTTTTCTCCTGCCCGTAATTATCAGTCTATCAGATGATTCTGCGAATTTTAACGCGGCGGCCTCACCAATCCCTGAAGTCGCTCCTGTAATCAGTACTGTCTTTTGCATTGTTGAACTATTTCGGATTGGTAAATGTAAAAATATTAAGGGTATCTTTGCCGGCTGACTGGAAAATGATCTGTCAAATTCACTGCAAAGACGTGATAACGAAAGGCACTGATGCAGGAGAATCATGAGGAGCCGCAAAAAGAATTGAAAGGAATGCACGACACAAACCTGAAAAAGGGTCCCCCGGCGGAGCAGGTTGAGCGAATGTTCGATTCAATATCAAAGCATTACGATCTGCTGAATCATCTTCTTTCCCTTGGAACAGACCGGAACTGGAGAAGGAGAGCCGTGACGCTTATTGGGAAGTATTCCAGGCCCGGGACCATTCTTGACGTTGCCACCGGAACAGGAGACCTGGCTATCGAGGCATTGAGGCTGGGACCTGAAAAGGTGACGGGTATTGACCTGAGCAGCGGGATGCTGGAGGAGGGGAGACGCAAGATTGCCCGGAAGGGCCTCTCGGGACGGATTGAACTGCTGAGCGGAGATGCTCTTGCAACAGGCTTTCCTGACAGTACTTTCGATGCCGCAATGTCAGCCTTCGGAGTCAGGAATTTCGAGGATACGCTCAGGGGGCTGCAGGAGATGTTCAGGGTGCTCAGACCTGGCGGCATTATCAT
>CAZHAI010000248.1:0-3641 GCA_964530645.1 uncultured Rikenella sp.
ATTATCTCCCCATCCAGATTATTGTTTGTTGCGGCCGGATTCTCATCCCCTGCCTGAAGCAGATAACCGAATGAGTTGATTGAAGTGACAGAATTGTTCAGAAACTGGAAAATCGTCTTCGCTGTGCGAGGCACATTGACCCCCTGCGAGCTGCCTGTCTCCGTATCAATAAACTCCTGTTCCTTTATAACAAGGGTCTCCTGTGAAAACAAACCAGTTGTTAAAAATGACAATAGAAATAGTGACAGTGCATTCTTCATAAACTGTTCAGAATAGGTTTCAATAATTACTTCAGCAACCTTAGCCGCCTACTTCACAACACTGAACTCAACCCTCCGGTTCAGACGACGGTCAAGCCAGTTGGCATTCGAGGCGACGGGCCGGGTGCTGCCATAACCCCTGGCCGTCAGCCTGCTTCCGCTGACGCCTCTGTTGATCAGATAGTTGACAATAACCTGGGAACGGGTCTGCGACAGCGCCTGCAAGGTATTGGGAACACCCTGATTATCAGTGTGCACCCCTATCTCCAGCTTCAGCGAGGGATACTTGTTCATCAGCATCACCACCTGGTCAAGCATCAGGTAAGCATTCGTGACCAGCCTGTTACGCGCATCAAAATAGGTGTCGGTCATTACACCGTAATTCTTCTTCAAAACATTAAGCTCACGCTCAGCAGCATCCTGAAGTACGTAAAGCCTCACCGTGGCACCCCGGAACCCCAGCCACACCATCTCGCTGTATGCCGGGTAAGCCGCCATGATACTCATCTGCTGATCAATGATATAACTGTATGTCCCGGTCTCGGGATAATAAATCTCCTGCACAGAGTACTTCGCCGGTACGCTCCTGAAAATCGGATTGGCAAGATCCATCTTCGTCTTCGACGAGAGTATCTCAACGTGGAAAACAGCCTCCTTCAGATACTCGTCATCAGCAGAATACTGACCGCGCACAAAAACATTCTCATACTGCCTGAGATCAACCGGATCCAGAGCCGCAGAGGGATGCGCAGCTGCCCATGAATTCATCTCAGACCGCGAGTCGAAGATCCTGATCTTCTTCATTACAGCCCGCTTGAGAACATCACCGTTCGACTGCGAACGAAGCGTCAGACCAAGCCTGACATCATATTCCCCGCTCTTGCCGTAAGTGTGCGACGGACCAGCCCCTGTCGTCTGCGTGCCGTCGCCGAAATCCCAGAAAAATCCTGTCACAGTGTAACCCGGACAGTACGACTTCATCCCATCTAACTCAATGACCTCACCCGTAACACCATACAGCGGCGAGGTAATATAAGGCTGATCATAGTCAGCTATCTCAACATCATATGTCTGTTTGCGGAAGAAGGAGTTGCCGGTCACCCTGTCCATTATGTCAAGCACGATATTGTACCTGCCAGGCCCCGGGAAGCAGTGAGCCACCTTCGAGCCGGTCATCTTCGTGTTGTCGCCAAAATCCCACACATACTGCAGGTTGACGGTGTCCGCAACTATCCGGCCCGTGTCCGAGACGGTGAAGCAGTACAGATTTTCCTTCTGCGCTTCCGCGAACCATACCTGTGGCATCTCCGATGTAAAGTGATAAATATCGACGGACTTCCCCCTGGCTGAGGAAAAGTATCCCTCATTTACCTCAGCTGTCGTCACGATGCCGAAATCGTCAAACTCCGAGTTAAGCGGCGCTGCCAGCCTTACAGGCGTGTGCCAGCTGTTATCCTTCTGCTTCGTGACATAAATATCCTTGCCTCCGAACCCTCCGAGCCCGTCAGATGCGAAGAAGAGCTCTCCGGTCTCGCTGATGAAGGGATAAGTCTCGTTACCCTCTGTGTTCACCGCCGGACCGAGGTTCACCGGATCCTCCCAGTAACCGTTCCTCCAGTTGCTGTAATAAATATCGAGTCCTCCGACACCGTCGGGCTTATCCGAGGCAAAATAAAGCCTCTTGCCGTCGTGCGACAGGCAGGGCATAGTTATGTTAAACCACTCGGTATTAAAGCGAAGCTCGCGGATTCTGCTCCAACCCTTGCCCTCCCTGACGGCATAAAAGAGCCCGAGCTTGTTCCTGTAGGTCGAGAGGAGCTTGAAGTTGCCCTCCACAACCAGGTTCCTGGAGAAATAGATTGTATCGCCGGCGCGGTTGAACGATGCCGGACCGTCATTCAGCTTGCTCTTCAGGTCCTTGGAGAAAGGCTTTGGCTTCTGATGCTCGGCCAGAGTGTCAACGTAAAACAATTTCACAACAGCCTGTCCCTGGCTGTTTACCGCCTGGCCCCTGTCAGTACTGAATACCAGCCCGTTGCCAAAAAACACAGGGGCAAACTCATTATAGGTGTCGGTACTGAAGGAGGTCTTTGTTACGTTGTAAGGCGACTGCTGTGCCATCGCCGTACTCTGCAACAGAATAACAACTAAAACTAAAACCGAGGTCCTTATATTCATAACATTATAATTCTGAGTGTCTAAGTTAGGTGAAAGTTTAATATTCAGGTAATCAATTTTCGTGCGCAGCCATTGTCCGGCGTGCCGGGAGCCGTTGTGCAGTCCTTGCAGAGCGTGCCCGGAGCCGTTGCGCAGCCGTCACAGGCCGCAGAGCGAAGCCTAAAAAATCAGCGGATTCACAACATCGACCTTGTAGCGGAACTCATACCTGAGCATCACCTCGTGTGAGCCATTGCTGTAGGTCCCGAGCTTGCCGAAATCGAAATCGTACGAGTAGGCAACCTTGAACTGATTGTTAATTGCGAACTGCGCCAGTGCCGTCACCGACCCGGTGCTCCTGTAGGTGGCGCCCATCCAGAGCCGGTCATAAAGGATGAAGTGTGCGCTGGCATCATACAGAAGCTTGTCGCCCGGCGAATAGGCTACCAGAGCTGACGGCACGAACCTGGCCTTCTGTCCCAGCGGGAACATATATCCCGTTGTAAGCACGTAGTTATAATTGCCTGGCTCCACCTTCAGCGAATACTTGTTTTTGTCGAGGTCGAAATTGTATCCCATTAACCTCGGGATGGAGAAGCTCACGAAATAGTTTTTGACAGTGTAAAAGGTTCCGAAACTGAAATCGGGTACCAGGAACACCCTGGAATCCACAAGCATGTAGTCATCACCCGGATCATTGACCAGCAGATCCGACCAGGCGGTGTTCGTTGCAACCAGTCCTGCTCCCAGGCCAAGGGCAAGGGTTCCGCTCCCTACACTGATCCTGAAGGCGTAGGAGGTCATTATCTCGGTCTGCTTCGTCACGCCGATCTGGTCGTTGACAACGAAGAGTCCCAGTCCCAGCTTGTTTGAAAGCACCGGGGCATCTACCTCGAGGCTCATAGTGCGCGGAGCGCCGTCGATGCCAACCCATTGCTGGCGGTAGAAGGCCGCAACACTGAGGCCTCCCCTGCTGCCGGCATATGACGGATTGATTCTCAACGGATTGAGAATATAGTGATTGGTTACCGGTGTCAGCTGACCCAACAGCATCAGTGGAAGAAGGATCAGAACCAACAGACTTATAAACTTTTTCATGCTAACGAAATTTATTCCAGTTTGAATTTTATTAATGGTTAACGCGTAACAATTCGTTACGTTCATCTCCTTACAACGATATACCCGCTGAGTGAAACACCGTTCTCGGCCCTGAGTACATAGAAG
>CAZHAI010000249.1:0-3626 GCA_964530645.1 uncultured Rikenella sp.
GACAACCCGGATGCTCATCATGCCTGGCCATGAATGACGACAAGATCCCTCCCGGCAAATATGCCGTATCCACCTCCAACCGCAACTTCGAGGGGAGACAGGGGCCGGGGGCAAGGACCATACTTGCGGGACCGCTCACTGCTGCTGCTGCAGCACTTACCGGCATGATCACTGATCCCAGGGAACTGATCCGGAATGGTTATCACTAAACAGATACAAAAAATGAAAAGAATAAAATTCACAATACTCAAATCCAGATGTGTCCCGTTGCCACTGGCAAACATAGATACTGACCAGATCATCCCGGCCCGTTTCCTGAGCTCCACCTCAAGGGAAGGGTTTGGGAAAAATCTCTTCCGCGATTGGAGGTATGACAAGAAGGGTAACGTAATTGAAGCTTTCGTCCTTAACCGGCCTGAATACTCCGGCAGCATACTTGTTACAGGCAGCAATTTCGGCTGCGGGTCAAGCAGGGAGCATGCAGTATGGGCAATCGCTGACCACGGGTTCAGGGCTGTTGTATCAGATTCATTCGCCGATATCTTTGCCGGCAATGCACTTAATAACGGACTCCTGCCTGTGGTGATCCCTTCAGAAACGCTTGGAAGGCTTACAACAATTATAATCCTCCGGCCGGAAACAATAGTGACAATCGATCTCGGACGCCAGTTGCTGACTGTTGAGGAGGAGGGGATCTCCGTCCCGTTTCCGGTCAACCCCTTCAGGAAGGAATGCCTGCTCAGAGGCTATGACAATATCGATTACCTGTTGGGCATGAAGGAGGAGATACTTGCATTTGAGAAGAGACATTCGCCGTGAGAATAGAGATTCTTGATACCACACTCAGGGACGGTGAACAGACACAGGGGGTCTCCTACTCTCCTGTCGAGAAACTGCATATCGCCACCCTCCTGTTGCGGGACCTGATGGTCGACCGCGTAGAGGTGGCATCAGCACGCGTCTCAGCCGGGGAGCAGGAGGCGGTGCGGCTGATAACGGGATGGGCTTCGCAGAACGGACTGCTTGACAGGATCGAAGTGCTTGGCTTCATCGACGGTGAAACCTCCCTGGACTGGATCAGGAATGCAGGAGGAAGGGTGATCAACCTCCTTTGCAAAGGCTCTTTGCGCCATCTCGAAAAACAACTGAGGAAAACCCCCCGGGAACATATCGGGGATATCAGAAAAATAGTACGGCGAGCAGGTGAAAAAGGAATGCAGGTCAATATTTACCTTGAGGACTGGTCAAACGGAATGATTTTCTCAGAAAATTACGTGCTGCAACTGGTTGACTCACTCAGAGATGAAAATATTAAGAGGTTCATGCTTCCCGACACCCTCGGTATCCTGAATCCCGACCAGACATACAGGTTCTGCAGGCAGATGATTGAACGATATAAATCACTCCACTTTGATTTTCATGCTCATAATGACTATGACCTGGCGGTGGCGAATGTCTATGCCGCAGTTAATGCGGGAATCATGGGAGTTCACACAACTGTCAACGGCCTTGGGGAGAGGGCAGGTAACGCTCCGCTCTCAAGTGTGATAGGTTTGCTCAATGATCACCTTGGAGCAGAGACACTTGTCAACGAGTATGAGATCACAAGGGTTAGCCGACTGGTGGAGACATTCAGCGGCATAAGGATACCTGTCAACAAACCGGTGATCGGGGCAAACGTATTCACCCAGACATCAGGCATCCACGCCGACGGTGATAACAAGGACAACCTCTACTGCAGCAACCTCCGGCCGGAACGGTTCGGCAGAAAAAGAAAATATGCCCTTGGCAAACAGTCAGGCAAGGCAACGATCAGAAAGAACCTGGAGGAGTTCGGTCTTGAGCTGAGTCAGGAGTCGCTGACCAGGGTAACTGAAAGGGTCATAGAACTGGGAGACAAGAAAGAGACCGTCACCACTGAGGACCTTCCGTTCATAATAGCGGATGTACTTGGCAACGACCGTTCAGCTTATAAAATATTCATAAAGAACTATTCACTCTCACTCTCTTACGGACTGAAGCCCTCTGCCAGCGTCCAGCTGGAGGTGGACGGCATCCTGTACCAGGAGACCTCGTCAGGTGACGGTCAGTATGACGCCTTCATGAAAGCCGTCAGGAAGATCTATGACCTGATGGGAAAGGAGTTGCCTGTGCTGACTGACTATTTCGTATCAATACCTCCCGGCGGGAAGACCGATGCTCTCGTTGAGACCGTAATAAGGTGGAGCTGGCAAGGCAGGGAGTTCAGGACAAAGGGGCTTGATGCCGACCAGACTGAATCAGCAATCAAGGCAACAGAAAAGATGCTCAACATAATTGAAAACAACGAGATCAAACCCGTATACAAAAATTTAATAGCTATCTCAGATGGAATTTAATATCGCCCTTCTTGCCGGTGACGGCATCGGACCGGAAGTTACTGAACAGGCCTGCAAAGTGCTGCAGGCCACAGGAGACCGGTACGGTCACAGATTTAACTTCTCCGAAGGACTTATCGGTGCCGTCGCAATAGACCACACCGGTTCTCCACTGCCTGACGAAACGCTTGCACTGTGCAGGAAGTCTGATGCCGTGCTGTTTGGCGCCATAGGTGATCCGAGATATGACAACGACCCTTCTGCCAGGGTCAGGCCTGAGCAGGGACTGCTGAAAATGCGGCAGGAGCTCGGTCTCTATGCAAACGTAAGGCCGGTGAAGACATTCCCGGCCCTGGTCGATATGTCGCCACTGAAGAGGGAGATAGCCCTGAACACTGATATAATAATGGTACGTGAGCTGACCGGGGGTCTCTATTTCGGCCGGCCGCAGGGAAGATCGGAAGACGGAAACACGGCCTATGATACATGTGTATACAGCCGTTACGAGATAGAGCGTGTGGTGCGGCTTGCCTGTGAATATGCCATGAAGCGCAAGAAAAAGGTGACTGTGATAGACAAGGCAAACATCCTTGCCACATCGAGGCTTTGGCGCGAAACGGCCGGAAAAATTGCCACGGAATACAGTGGGATAACAATGGACTTTATGTATGTTGACAATGCAGCCATGCAGCTTATCCGGCAACCCTCATCCTTTGATGTGATTGTCACTGAAAACATGTTCGGCGATATCCTCTCCGATGAGGCCAGCGTCATATCCGGCTCGATGGGGATGATGCCGTCAGCCTCTGTCGGGCTCTCAACCTCAGTCTTTGAACCTATCCACGGATCATACCCGCAGGCAGCAGGTAAAAACATTGCCAACCCTTGCGGAACAATACTCTCAGCAGCCATGATGCTCAGCCTGACCTTTAACCTGAAGAGAGAGGCAGAGGCAATAACCGAAGCCGTGGAAAAATCAGTTGAAGCCGGTTTCGTTACGGTTGATCTTGACCCGGCCCATCCGAAACCGACGTCAGAAGTCGGCCAATGGATATCAGATCATATCAGGAAAAGTATTTAATGAAAACTATTTCTGTTAACGATTGTTTTAATAAAAAGCTATATTTGTCACGGCATAATTAACAATGTATACGACTAACTTACATCATCATCATCATCATTCTTGCTCTCAGGCGAGATGAAACTGGTGTGTTGTAATCACTGATATCATAAACCCGTCTGAGCAGATCAGGCGGGTTTTTTGTTGCT
>CAZHAI010000250.1:0-3581 GCA_964530645.1 uncultured Rikenella sp.
AGAGTTCTGTTGCCCAGGCCAGGGCGGAGAAGGGTCTTAATATGAATCTTTCAGCCTCGTACGGGTTGCGTGATCAGGACCCGCTGCTTGAAATGGCCTATGACAAGCCAAACCAGCAGCAGACAATAAGGGTGGGTTTTACCCTTCCGATACTTGACTGGGGTCTGGGCAGGGGTCGCTACAAGATGGCGAAGTCGAGCGAGGAGCTGACACGGGTGCAGGTGGAGCAGTCACGAAGCGATTTTGAGCAGACCCTGCTTCTTGATGTGCAGCAGTTCAACATGCAGGATGACCAGGTGAAGATAGCAGCCAAGTCAGATACTGTTGCTGCCAAGATGTTCGAGGTGACCAAACAGCGTTTCCTGATAGGTAAGATCGATGTCCTTGAGCTGAATAACGCAGATACAAAGAAGGATCAGAACAAGCGTCAGTATATCCAGGCACTTAACAATTACTGGACATATTACTTCAACATGAGGGCTCTCACCCTGTATGATTTCATTCAGCGTAAACCGCTGGAGACAGATTACGAGAAGCTGGTCGAATAGGACCTTGCAAACAACATCCAGACTGCCGGCACTGCCGGCAGTTTTGCTTCTTAATCATATGGTTTGAGAAAATAAAGTTATATATTTGCGCCTCGTAAATAATTAAGCTAATCACATACAACCATTAATTTTAAAAGAGGATACAGATGCAGAACAAAGGATTAATTTCAGCTCTGGCTATTGCCCTGACCCTTGTTTGCATTTACCAGCTCTCCTTCACCGCAGCATCATTTAAGGTAAAGAAGGAGGCAAGGGTATATGCAGCAGGTGATCTGAACAAGGAGGTGGCATACATGGACTCGGTTGCCTCCCTGCCTAAAGATCAGTGGGGATTCCTTGGTAATACCTACAAGGAAGTACAGTCAAAGGAGATCAACATGGGCCTTGACCTGAAAGGCGGGATGAACGTTGTGCTTGAGATCTCCGTTGAGGACATCGTCAGGGCACTTTCCAACTACAGCACGGATAAGACATTCAATGATGCAATTGCACTGTCAAAGCAGAAGCAGTTGGGCGGGAGTAATGAAGACTTCATCACCCTGTTTGTCCGCTCCTTTGAGGAAATTGATCCGAATGCCAGGCTGGCTGCTGTCTTTGGAACCGTAGAGCTGAAAGACCGCATCAACTTCAATTCAACCAATGCTGACGTGCAGAAGGTACTCGAGACCGAAGCCAACGCAGCCATTGACAACGCTTTCAACGTTCTCCGGAACAGGATTGACCGTTTCGGCGTTGTTCAGCCCAATATTTCACAGCTTCAGCCCCGCGGCCGTATCCTCGTTGAACTGCCGGGCGTTAAGGACCCACAAAGGGTGCGTGACCTGCTTCAGGGAACAGCCAATCTTGAGTTCTGGGAAACATATGAGAATGCCGAGGTTATCGGATTCCTGATGCAGGCCAATGAGTTTCTCAGGTCTGTGATGCCGACGCAGAGTGTTGCAGCCGTCACTGACAGTGTCACACAGCAGGTAACTGCCGCAGTTCAGGACACCGCTGCCGCAGGTGATAAATCGCTGCTTGACATGGTCAGCAGTGATACTGCCACTGCGGCAGAGGCATCCACCCTCGAGGAGTTCACCCGCCAGAACCCGCTTTTCGGCCTTTTAAGACCGAATGTATCACCGGAAGGCCAGCCTGAGCAGAGCAGCATCGTGGGCTTCGCCGCAGGCAAGGACACCGCAAGGGTTAATGATTACCTGGCAATGAACCAGATCAAATCACTCTTCCCCAGGGAACTGAAATTCTACTGGAGCCAGTCGCCTCACAAGTATGACCCGACAAATACTCTGTACGAGCTCCATGCAATAAAGATTACAACACGTGACGGACGCGCACCCCTTACAGGTGACGTGGTCACTTCCGCCCGTCCCTCGACAGGGGTGACCGGTGCTGACATCAAGGTCGACTTCTCAATGAATGCCGAGGGCGCCAAGATATGGCAGCGCATGACCCGTGACAACGTGGACCGGTGCATTGCTGTTGTTCTTGATGACTATGTAAGGTCATACCCACGCGTAGTAAATGAGATTGCAGGAGGAAACACGGAGATCACCGGTGACTTCACCCTCGAGCAGGCTGAAGACCTTGCCAACATCCTTAAGTCAGGAAAGATGCCGGCACCCGCCCGCATCATCCAGGACACCGTTGTAGGTCCTTCACTTGGCAAGGAGGCTATAAACAACGGTATGAAGTCGTTTATCATAGCCTTCATAATAGTTCTCGCATACATGATATTCTACTACAGCCGCTCAGCCGGTCTTGTGGCAGACGTTGCAATGACTGTCAACCTCTTCTTCATGCTTGGAGTGCTTGTCTCCCTGAATGCCGTTCTGACACTTCCGGGCATCGCCGGTATAGTGCTGACGATTGGTATGTCAGTTGATGCCAACGTGCTTATCTTCGAGAGGATCAAGGAGGAACTCAGGGGCGGCAAGGGTGTCAAGCAGGCTATTTCAGACGGGTACAAGGGAGCATCCTCTGCAATCATAGACAGTAACCTGACCACCCTTGTAACCGGTGTTATACTTTACTACTTCGGTACCGGTCCTATCAAGGGTTTTGCCTCAACACTTGTAATTGGTATCATCACATCGCTCTTCTCAGCAGTGCTCGTCTCGCGCCTTATTTATGAATGGCTGCTGAAACGCAACACCAACCTTAAGTTCTCAGCTCCCTATACTGAGCACTTCCTTGAAAACATGAAGATCGACTTCATGGGTCTCAGGAAGTACGGTTACATCTTCTCAATTGCACTTACTATCCTTGCAGTCATAAGTCTTTCAACCAAAGGGCTCAGCAAAGGTATCGACTTCACCGGTGGCCGCACTTACGTTGTAAGGTTCGAACAGCCGGTTAATACAGTTGAGGTTGCTAACCTTCTATCTGATGAACTGGGAAGCGATCCTGTGGTTGTGACCTTCGGTTCGGAGAACCAGGTTAAGATCAGCACAAAGTACAAGGTTGAGGATCCGTCAGCCACAGCTGAGGTTAACGGATTAATTTACAGCGGCCTTAAAGAGCTGGTGCCGGGTGTTGACCAGAACACGTTTATTAACGACTATATTGTCAGTTCTGAGACCGTGGGTCCGACAATTGCGAAAGACCAGGCTTCCAAGGCCATCTGGGCTATCCTGCTTGCACTCGTCGGGATGTTCCTTTACATCTTCATCAGGTTCCGTAAATGGCAGTATGGTCTCGGATCAGTTGTGGCCCTGGCACATGACGTGATCATCGTACTCGGTCTTTATTCAATCCTGCAGGGCCTGATGCCTTTCTCCATGGACATTGACCAGTCGTTTATAGCAGCAATCCTGACAGTTGTGGGTTACTCGCTCAACGATACCGTGGTTATCTTCGACAGGATCAGGGAGTATATCCCTCTTTACAGGAAGAGACCGAAAAGGGAGGTTTATAATATGGCATTGAACAGCACACTTGCCAGAACCCTTAACACCGGTATGGCAACCATCTTCGTTCTCATTGTGATCTTCATATTCGGAGGGGAGGTGATCAGAGGATTTATCTTTGCCCTGC
>CAZHAI010000251.1:0-3555 GCA_964530645.1 uncultured Rikenella sp.
TCCCGTCAGCCCCGAGTTTATCGGACAGTGAAGATTTTAACGGCTTTTTGAAACCGTTATTGTAAACCGAATATACTGTTTTGACCTTACTGAATACCGGGTCATCAGCGTAGAGTTTCCGCAGGTAGAGAGGCACCAGGGAGGTGAGCCACCCGTGACAGTGCACGATGTCAGGGCTCCAGCGCAGTTTTCTCACTGTCTCAATGACCCCGCGGGCAAAGAAAATGGCTCTCTCATCGTTGTCTTCGTACTCATTTCCGGAGGCGTCGGCAACGGTGTGCTTGCGGTGAAAATAATCGTCGTTATCAATGAAGTAGACCTGCATCCGGGCCGACTGTATCGAGGCTACCTTAATGATCAGGGGGTGATCGGTGTCATCAATTATAAGATTCATCCCTGAAAGGCGGATGACCTCATGAAGCTGGTTTCTTCTTTCGTTGATTGAACCGTACCGGGGCATGAATGTCCGGATCTCCTTTCCCCTTTCCTGTATGCCCTGCGGCAGATCACGGCTGATCTTTGAAAGCTTTGTCTCACCAAGATAAGGCATGATCTCCTGTGAAACAAACAATACCCTTCTGCTCTCCATGAAAACCTCCCGATAAACCTAGATATTAATTGAAAGTGCAAAGATAATAAAAAAAAAGGAATTAATTTCCAAGCTTAAATACAACGGGTTACTGACAAAATGGTGTTATTTTGCAGTACCGGACCGTTCAACAGTCCTGCAGATGATCCGGTCTTCTCTTAAAAGTCAACGAGATGAAAGTACTTACAACAGCCAAGGAGGTCAGGGAACACTACAGGGTTTGTGTCCTGCGCGGTCCCGGTTTCGTGCCTACAATGGGGGCACTGCACGAAGGCCATATCTCACTGGTTGAGGAAGCTGTGAACCGTTGCCGCATGGCAGCCGTAAGCATCTTCGTGAATCCGACCCAGTTCAATGATCCGAATGACCTGGTCAAATACCCCAGGACCCTTGATGCCGATCTGAAGCTTCTGTCAGACCATCTGAGGGAAACCGACTTTGTGTTCGTTCCTTCAGTTGAAGAGATCTACCCTGAGCCGGACACGCGTCAGTTCAACTTCGGCGAACTTGAAAGGGTGATGGAGGGAGAACACAGACCCGGTCACTTCAACGGCGTGGCCCAGGTTGTATCAAAGCTGTTTGACATAATCAGGCCGTCATGCGCATTCTTCGGGCAGAAGGACTTCCAGCAGCTCGCCATCATAAAGGAACTGGCAAGGCGTGATTTTCAGAAGACGGAGATCATCGCATGCCCCATCGTAAGGGAGAAGGACGGCCTCGCTATGAGCAGCCGCAACAGGAGATTACTGGCGCATCACCGCGAGAGGGCCGGAGAGATCTACAGGACCCTCATCGCCGCCGCTGCAATGATAAGTGACTATGAGATACAGGAGATAAAAGAATTCGTGACTGACCGCATCAACATGATACCCGACTTCAGAATTGAGTATTTCGAGATAGTTGATGACAGCTCGCTGGCACCGGTGAGATCAAGGATTGAAATGTCACCCGAAAAGAGATATTACGGATGCATCGCCCTCCGGGCCGGAGAGGTAAGGCTTATAGACAATGTCGAAGTTGGATTGCGGTAAATGAAAGGATATTTATCTTTGCACACGAAGAATGCATTATTGAAGCTATAAAATGACGATAGAGATACTCAAATCAAAGATACATAATGTCACCGTCACCGGTGCGGATCTGAATTACGTGGGCAGCGTCACAATCGATGAAGACCTGATGGATGCTGCCAGCCTGGTTGAACATGAAAAGGTGCATGTTCTCGACAGGAATAACGGCGAGAGGCTGGAAACATATGTCATAAAAGGTGCCAGGGGATCAGGCGAGATATGCCTTAACGGCCCGGCTGCCAGGAAAATTTGCGTGGGCGATGTTGTTATTATCATGTCGTATGCACACCTGACCCCCGAAGAGGCTAAGACTTTCAAGCCACACATACTGTTCCCGGATACTGCCACAAATAAAATTCTCTGATACTTGAAAGCGGGTCTGAAGCAAACACTGAGGGCAATACTCTTTATGGGCCTGGCAGCAGCCATGCTATGGTTGTCGTTCCGTGGAATCAACTTCGATGACCTGTGGGGGGTGTTGCGCAAAGCGAATTACTGGTGGCTCATTCCTGCCATTATCTTCTCGGTTCTGAGCTTTTTAATCAGGGCCCGCCGCTGGATACTGCTCATCGAACCGCTGGGAAGCAAGCCCAGGCTGATCAATGCCTTTCATGCCGTCCTGACCGGTTATTTTGCGAACATGATCTTTCCCAGGCTGGGTGAGGTTGCAAAGTGTGCCGCACTGGGCAAAAAAGAAAATATCCCCTTTGACAGGCTTGTGGGGACAATGCTTGTAGAACGCACGATAGACACCCTGACAGTGCTTGTGATTTTTGGGGCTACCCTTATCGCCGGAGGCACGGCCACGGGCAGTTTCCTCTCGGAAAACGTCCTTATTCCGGCTGAAAGAAAAATCTCCTCGTCACTCGGATCAGCCACCTTTATAACTGTAATCGTCCTTCTCCTCTCAGTTACGGCCGCGGTGATGTTTTTCCTGCTCCGCAAGAGACTGTCAGTCAACCCGCTGTTACACAGGATATACTCCTTCTCAGACGGTCTTTTGGAAGGGCTGAAATCAATCGTCTCCCTCCGACGGAAGTGGGAGTTCCTGCTGCAGACACTCCTGCTCTGGATTGCGTACTTCTTCATGTCATATTTCCCCTTGCTCTGCCTTGATTCAACTGCGGATTTCGGATTTGGCGCCACTATGTTCATCCTCGTCATTGGCAGCTTCGGCATGGCCGCACCGGTACAGAGCGGTCTGGGCGCCTATCACTGGATAGTGTCGCGGGGCCTGCTGATGGCATACGCCATACCCCTGGAAGAGGGTCTTGCCTATGCCACACTCGAGCATGAGTCACAGATGGTACTGATTGCAATCGGCGGCGCCATATCTCTGTTTGCCCTCTTCGGCAAAAAGGGTGGCAGGATCCTCTCCTCGGTGGTCGCTGAAAAAGAGATCTGATACCTTTTCTTTTTAGTAAATTTGTCTGTTGCATAATCCTTGTGTCCCATGGCGAAGAGTAAAAGTATTTATGTGTGCCAGAACTGCGGCGCAGAGTCACCCAAATGGATAGGTCACTGTCCTTCCTGCAGTGAATGGAACAGCTACCGCGAAGAGATTGTCACCACCTCGCCGCCATCCGGGCTGAGCAGGGATGCCACAAGGCGAAAGCCAGAGCTCCTCTCCGGGATAGAGATCAACGAGAATGACCGTTTCTCAACCGGGATTGGTGAGGCTGACCGCATTCTCGGGGGAGGGATGGTAAAAGGCTCCCTCATTCTTATGGGTGGCGAACCCGGTATCGGGAAATCAACCCTCGCACTGCAGATCGCACTTGCAACACCGGGGAGGACTGTCCTCTACGTCTCCGGCGAGGAGAGCGAGGGACAGGTCAAGCTAAGGGCCGGGAGGCTACAGGGGACGAATGACAAATGCTTCATCTACAACGAGAC
>CAZHAI010000252.1:0-3535 GCA_964530645.1 uncultured Rikenella sp.
AAAAATAAAAGTGGTTGCTGGTGACTATAATGAAACCACCACCATAACTCTGGAACCGGTTCGCAAGTGGAGAGTCAGCTTCATACAGCATGCTCATACGGATATCGGCTATACCCGTTCACAGCCGGAGATACTTGCAGAACACCTGAGGTACATAGATTATGCACTTGATTACTGTGACGCAACTGACAGCTACCCGGTTGATGCGCAGTTTCGCTGGACCTGCGAGGCATCGTGGCCGGTTGATGAGTATCTGAAGTGCAGGCCGGAAGAACAGACTGAAAGGCTTCTGAAGAGAATAAAGGAAGGGAGGATTGAGGTTACAGGGATGTATTTCAATTTTGACGAGATTCCTGACGAGCAGATACTGGCAGCCTCATTGCAGGCGGTCGGACGGATCAGGGAACACGGCATCCCTGTGAGTGTGGCTATGCAGAATGATGTCAACGGCATCGGATGGTGCCTCAATGATTTTTACAGCGGCCTGGGTGTCAGGTACCTCAACATGGGTACTCACGGTCATCGTGCCTTAATCTGTTTTGACAGGCCCACGATGTTCTGGTGGGAATCGCCGTCAGGCAACCGTATGCTGACATTCAGGGCAGAGCACTATATGACCGGCAATACAGTAATGGAGGTACAAACGGGTGATTTTGACAAATTCAGGAATAACCTGCTCAATTACCTGACCGGGCTTGCCTCCAAAGGATATCCTTATGACGAGATGGCAATACAGCACTCGGGGTACCTGACTGACAATTCTCCACCTTCGACGATCATGAGCGAGATGATCCTGAAATGGAATGAGCTCTTTGAATGGCCGAAGCTGACGACCTCAACAGCACTGGCGTTTTTCAGTGATATGGAGGCCAGTCACGGCAGCGAATTTCCGGTTATCAGAGGTGCCTGGCCAGACTGGTGGACTGACGGTTTCGGAGCGTCAGCCCGCGAGGTGTCGGCGACGCGTACCGCGGCAGCCTCTCTGATGGCAGGGATGGCAGGATTGTCAATGGCTTCTGTCGCAGGCATTGATCTCCCTGACGAAACGGCGACAGACATAGGTTTGGCAAATGAAGCGCTGCTCTTCTATACGGAACACACAACAGGCTACTCCGAGAGTGTGAGGGAACCTTTCAGCCAGCCAACCATGGAACAGAGGGCACTCAAGGAATCATATGCCTGGGAAGCAGTGAGGCGGACTGCATCGCTTCAGGAATCTGCAATGGGGATGCTGCAGAGCCTCTTCAACAATGAGCCCGATCCGTCACTACTTGTATTTAACACCCTGAACTGGACCAGGTCCGGGATCGCCACAGTATATATTGACCACCAGATTGTCCCAAGGGGCAAGACTGCTGCCGTTTATGACGGCAGCGGAAAACGCCTTGCAACTCAGCCTCTCTCCCACCGCTCCGACGGCACCTATTGGGCTGTGTGGGTTGAAGGAATACCTCCGTTCGGCTTCAAAAAGCTGCTCGTAAGGCAGGAAGATTATGAAATACCGGCACCCCCCGGAAATCCGGAAACGATGGAGAATAAATGGTACAGGATAAAGACAGACCTGATTAAGGGAACTATAAAATCGATTTACGACAAGGAACTGGAGGTTGAACTGATTGACGGCAAGGCTGACTATGGCCTTGGGGAATTCATACTGGAGCAGTTGGGTAACCGGTTCCAGATGGAAAACAGGATGCTGAATGATTTCACACGTAAATCTCTCGACACCGTCTGGTTTGATTCAGCTTCAGAAGGCGAAATATGGAACACTTTAAAGTTCTTCGGGGAATCCGAAACAGCAATCGGTCCGCGCGGATTTACATTTGAAGTAAGGCTCCACAACACGGATAAAAGAATAGAACTGTCTTTTTCTATCGTCAAAAGGAGCATCACTGACCCAGAAAGCTTTTACATCGCGTTCCCGTTCGGTATTCCGGACGGAAGGCATTATACAGAGGTTGCCGGAGGTGTTATTGAGACCGGCGTTGACCAGATCAAAGGGTCATCAAATGACTGGTATACCGTACAGAATTTCACCTCTGTGAGAAATGCTGAGATGCAAATTGTTCTTGGCTGCAATGAAATGCCGCTGATGCAGTTCGGAGCAATAAACACCGGCAGGTATGTGGCCGGGGCATTGCCGCAGTCAACTCATCTCTTCTCCTGGCCGATGAACAACTATTGGGTGACCAACTTCAACGCTGATCAGCGCGGAGGTCATTCATGGAATTACTATCTGACATCCTCCGGAGACAATTCAGACCGTTTTGCATCCCGTTTCGGATGGGGTGCACGGGTTCCGCTGCTGACAAGAATTCTTCCGGGTAACGGGCCGGGAGACAGCAAGAGGGAGGGATCTTTCGTTGAAGGCTGGCCTTCAGGGGTGATCCTTGTAAGCGCCATCCCCGGCAGCGATGGCAATTCTGTCATCCTTCACATCAGGGAAACCGACGGGAAGGAAACTGCTCTCAGCCTCGTCAGCGGTTTTACCGGAAAGCCGCTTGGATTAACTGAGGTTGATGTCACAGGAAAGCCGGTAGCAGAAGGGTCTGGAGCAATCATGCCCCTTGAATCAAGGTTTTACAGGCTGGAGCTGACCGTTAAGGTAAAATGAGGAATTTCGGGCTCCTTCCAAACGATTAAACCGGTATCTTCGCTCCTTATCGGGATTGATTAAACTTATCCGTTCAGTTTTATGAGCTTTATTTATCTAAGTACGTTTCTGTCAGCAATTATTGGCTTGATAATTATTGCATGGATCCGCAGTTTCGACATATACGAAAAGGAGACCTTCCTGGCAATGTTATGGGCTTTCCTGGCCGGTGGCATCACCTCAGTGCTTGTTGCACTGGGCAGTTACGAATTCCTGAGACTTTTCGGGCTGGATGATGCCGTAATAAGCACCACCCTTGGATCTTTCCTGATTATCGGCCCGGTGGAAGAATTTGCGAAGCTGCTGGGGCTGATAGTAGTTTATGGATTCATAAGAAAGCAGTTCAATGAGCTCACTGACGGTGTCATTTATATGGCTTGCGTAGCACTTGGTTTTTCGATAATTGAAAACTATTTCTACGCCAATACCGGGGAAAACAGCCAGTACCTGCTTGTCTACCGGGCTTTCATCAGCACACCGGCGCACATCTCATTCAGTGTGATAATCGGGTACGCATGGTACAGGTACAAGAGGGAGAACAAACCTTTCAGCACTGTTATTCTCGCACTTGTGGTCGCAAGCGTGCTCCACGGAGTATTTGATGCCCTTGCATTCAGTCCCTGGTTCAACTTCCTCCTGCTTTTCTATCTGTACATGATCATCAGGCAGACGCTCAGGGTAGTTCAGTACACAAATGTAATCTCACCGTTCCGGCCTGGCTTTGAAGCTCTCTTCGAAAACTCTGCCGGCGAAACCGCGGAGGGCATTGAATGTCCAAACTGCGGGTCGGTAGCCCCGAAGGAACTTTTCCGCAACAAATACTTCACCGCCTGCCGCTGTGACAACTGTGGTTATCACATAGCTTCCCGGGGAGATATACGA
>CAZHAI010000253.1:0-3528 GCA_964530645.1 uncultured Rikenella sp.
GCAAACTCATACACCCCGTCATATCCGCCCACTATGAGCCTCTTAAGGTACAGTTCGTCAGCAATGCGCAGGTAAAGGGGAATATCCAGGGCGTTGTGATGCGTTTTAAACGGCCTTGCTGCGGCACCTCCCGGTATTGGCTGAAGCACCGGTGTCTCAACCTCGAGGTAGCCGTAAGAGTCGAAGAGCTCGCGCATCGACCTGATTATCTGAGTGCGTTTGCGAAATGTCTCGCGCACATCGGGATTAATTATAAGGTCAACATACCGCTGGCGGTAGCGCATCTCAGGGTCAGTCACTGCATCGTAAAGCACGCCGTCCTTCTCCTTGACGATCGGGAGGGGGCGGAGCGACTTGCTGAGGAGGGTCAGTTCCTTCACATGAACGGTTATTTCACCCATCTGTGTCCTGAAGGCAAAGCCCTTAACACCAATGATGTCGCCTATATCGAGAAGCTTTTTAAATAGAGTATTGTAGAGCGTCTTGTCTTCACCCGGGCAGAGGTCGTCACGGCGTACATAGATCTGTATGCGCCCTGATGAGTCCATCAGCTCGGCGAATGAGGCGTTGCCCATGATGCGGCGGCTCATGATGCGGCCTGCGAGGCATACTTCAGGAAATTTGTCTTCCGTATCACTGAATCCTGCAAGTATCTCTGCGGCGGTTGTGTTAACCGGGTACATTGCAGCAGGATAGGGATCTATGCCAAGTTTGCGTATTTCTTCAAGCGATTGCCTGCGAACAAGTTCCTGTTCGCTCAGTTGGGTTATGCTCATGTTTTGAAAATTTGTGCAAAGGTATAATTAGTAAGGTATCAGAAGGCTGAGCGTTAAGAAAAAATCCTGTGGATTTTTATAGCGAAGAGCCCGGTTGAAGGGGAGGTCAGCAGGCAGAATTGTTGGCAAGTGGAGGTTATTGGCCGTCTTGCATCAAGCTTTGTTGCCCGGTTACCTCTCAACGCCGCGGATCCTGTGACTGAATAAGCCCGCGAAGGAGATTCTGCAGCTTCCTGGTGACAGGCCCTGACATTCCGTCTCCGATGACCTGGTCTGAGATCCGGGTCACGGGCACTATTTCACCGGTTGTGTTGGATATGAACGCTTCATTCATGTAAGGAATCATGTCAGCTGCCACAGCCTCTTCAACAACGCTGATTCCGTTGTCATTTGCCAGTGCGATAATGTTCTTCCTCGTTATTCCCGCAAGGATGTCGGTTGTCACCGGATGAGTGTATAGCGTTTCGTCTCTTACAAAAAAGATATTCGAGTGAGCACCTTCTGTCACGAGGCCGTTGCGCACGAAGCATACCTCCGCAAATCCCAGGTCATGTGCCTCCTGGTATGGAAGTATGTTTGCAATCAGCGCAGTTGTCTTTATGTCACAGCGATTCCACCTGGGGTCCGGGGTGAGCCATATCCCCACACCTCTCTCGCATGCCAGGGTGTTTATGCTCTGCCTTCGGGCGAACCCGTATACAGTCGGGCTGACTGGCGGATCGGGAAACGCGTGGTTGCGTGGCGCCACACCTCGGGTGATCTGAAAATAGACAATTGCACACTCGGTGCCAAGGCCGTTGCGATCAATAAGATCATGGGAGATCTCCTCTATCCGGGCCTCATCATTCCAGACAATCCTGGTCTCGTGCAGGCTGCGCCTGAGCCTTGTTGCATGACCTGTAAGATCGAAAAAGTAACCGCCATACCACCTGGTGACCTCGTACACACTGTCCCCGAAGAGAAAACCTCTGTCGTCGGGACTTATCATTGCCTGTTCCCTCGGGATAAACTGTCCGTTCAGATAAACTACTTCCATATTACAAGATTTACACTTTGCCGGTTGGGTTCTGGTTGCTCAGGAGTCTCATTCTTCGCCTTGCAAGGCGACTTTATATTTTGATTTTCAAAGATACAATTTCATTGCTTCGGTCCTTCATATATCAACCTATGCGTTCTGTAATATTATGTACCTTTGCATATTCAAGAATTTCGGGTAGCAGGTAATATGACAGGCAAGAGGAGACTGCCATCGTGGCTGAGGATGGAGAGGGCAAGCGGGGAGAGCTATACAATGGTGAAGAACCTGGTGGAGACTCATCGGCTCCATACGATCTGCACCTCAGGCAACTGTCCCAACATTGGCGAGTGCTGGAACGCAGGAACAGCCACCCTTATGATCCTTGGCGACATATGCACGAGATCATGCAAGTTCTGTGGCACAAAGAGCGGCAAACCCCTTCCTCCTGACCCTGAAGAACCGGAGAGAGTGGCCCGGGCTGTAAAAACGATGAACCTCAGGCACTGCGTTATCACCTCGGTTGACAGGGACGATCTTCCTGACGGAGGATCAACCCACTGGGCTGAAACAATCAGAAAAATCAGGGAGGTGAATCCAGGGGTGACAATCGAGACCCTGGTACCCGACTTCAGGGGCGTCACACGCGATATTGACCGGGTTATTGATTCTGGTCCGGATGTGATCTCACACAATATCGAGACTGTAAGGCGCCTGACACCACTGATAAGATCAGTGGCAAAGTACGAAGTGAGCCTGTCGGTCCTGAAACATATTTCCTCCCGCGGAGTGCGTGCCAAGTCAGGCATCATGCTCGGCCTGGGAGAGAGCGAGGCGGAGGTGACAGAGGCCCTGAACGACCTTTATGCAACCGGTTGCAAAATTGTTACAATCGGCCAGTACCTGGCGCCAAGCCTGAATCATATGCCTGTTATTGAGTATGTTACTCCGGAGAAGTTTGAGGAGTACAGGAAAATGGCAATTGAGACAGGTTTTGAATTTGTTGAGAGCAGTCCCCTTGTCAGAAGCTCCTTCCACGCTGAGAAGCATGTGAGGAACTGAACAGGTACCAGGGTACTGGGGAGTGTAGCTGCCTGTAAGAGAAAAAGAAGCATCACTGCGAGGGCAACCGATGATTACCGGAGCCGCAGCGACAAAATAAAAAGCAGAGGGAAACGTGACAGTGAAGGTTATATATGATGATCTTGGCCGGAAGGACTACAAGGAGACCTGGGAGTACCAGGAGCGGTTCTTCGGTGCGAAGGTAGAAGAGAAGGGAAAACCCGTTGTGGAAGGGGGGAGGACCCCTGACCGGCTCATCTTCGTGGAGCACAACCACGTCTATACCCTCGGCAAGAGCGGATCTGAACAGAACCTGCTGCTTGATTATATCCAGCTGCAGGCCAGAGATGCTTCGTTTTACAAAATTGACAGGGGTGGGGACATAACCTATCACGGTCCCGGGCAGCTTGTCGGTTATCCTATTTTCGACCTTGATGAAATGAAGCTTGGGCTTCGCGATTATATTCAAAAGCTTGAAGAAGCAATTATCAGGTGTATCTCCCGTTTCGGTATTGAAGGAGGACGCCTGGAGGGTGCCACAGGAGTCTGGATTGATCCTGACAAAGGAGCCCGCGCAAGAAAAATATGTGCAATCGGAGTGAGGGCATCGAGGTTCGTGACAATGCACGGCTTCGCCCTTAACGTAAGCACTGACCTCTCCTATTTTAACCATAT
>CAZHAI010000254.1:0-3484 GCA_964530645.1 uncultured Rikenella sp.
ACATCCTCAAGATAGAGCTTTATATTCTGCTCCTCCTCGCGCGACACGATCAGCAGCACATCACCGCTGTCAATGATTATATAGTCATCAAGGCCCTGTACAACCGCCACCTTTCCTTCAGGCAGGCTGATGATGTTGCCTTCGGAGTTGTATGTGAAGGCCTTCGAGTTAACCACAGCATTGTCATTCCTGTCATGCGCGGAATGCAGGTAGAGCGAGCTCCACGTTCCGAGGTCAGACCATCCTAGGTCGGTGCAGATAACGTACACATTGTCTGCCTTTTCCATTATTCCGTAATCGACGGAGATGCTGCTGCACTGCGAATAGGCCTTCATAATGAACTCCTTCTCTGCAGGGGTGCTGAAAAGCTGGCTTCCGTCGTTGAAGGTGTGGAAGATGTCAGGCAGATGCCTGCTGTACGCGTCCAGAATGGCGGTTGCCTTCCAGATGAATATCCCGCTGTTCCAGTAGAAGTCGCCGCTCTCGATGAAGAGTTTGGCCATGGCCAGCTGCGGCTTTTCGGTGAAGGCTTTTACCTTGTGCAGGTTATCGTAACCGCTGACCGGCTGCAGGGTGTTGGCCTGGATATAACCGTATCCTGTCTCCGGTCTGTCAGGCCTGATGCCGAGAGTGAGCAATGCATCATGTTCGGAGGCAAACCGGAAGGCTTCGTTCATCAAATCCCTGAACTCATCTTCTTTCCTGATCAGGTGATCCGAAGGAGCCACCGCTATGACTGCATCAGGGTTCTCAGCCATGATGCGGAATACGCCGTAAGCTATGCAGGGTGCCGTGTTCCGCCTCAGCGGCTCGGCAAGGACATGATCGGCATCAATGCCAAGCTGGCTGATCACAGTATCACTGCTGTCCTCGTTGGTCACAACATAAATGTTCTCCGGCGGGCAGATATCACTGAACCGGCGATAGGTCATCTGGATAAGGGTCTCTCCCGTTCCGAGAATATCGAGGAACTGCTTGGCCTTCTCCCTCCTGCTCAATGGCCAGAAACGGCTGCCAACACCGCCGGCCATTATAAGCAAATAGCGATTTTTCATAATTACAGAAAATGTATATGCACTTTCACAAATATATAAAAACCTTGCAGGAAAACCGGCACCGGCTCAGGTCCGGTGAATTATTGTTAAATTTGACCTGACAATAAAATTCTATGTTCAGATTTCTGTCAGGCTTCGGCTCATACTGGATGTTGATGGGGAAGGTCTTCTCAAAGCCGGAGAAGCCGTCCATCTACTACCGTCAGACAATGAAGGAACTGGTGAGCCTGGGATTGCGGTCAATAGGCATCGTCACAATCATCTCCTTCTTCATGGGGGCAGTCATCACCCTGCAGACAGCCTATAACACCGAGAACCCCATCTACCCGACTTACCTGATCGGGCTTGGCGCCAGGGACTCAATAATTCTTGAGTTCTCCTCCACTATCGTTGCCCTTATCCTTGCCGGCAAGGTTGGCTCCAACATAGCATCCGAGATAGGTACAATGAGGGTTACGGAACAGATTGACGCGCTTGAGCTGATGGGCGTCAACTCTGCATCCTACATCATCCTCCCGAAGGTTGTGGCCACAGTGCTCTTCAACCCCTTCCTCACCCTTATCAGTATCATCACCGGAATAATGGGAGGGCTGATCGTCGGGACCGCTGCAGATGTTGTCACCACGCAGGCTTACATTTATGGCATCCAGTATGCCTTCATCCCCTATTACATCACTTACTCCCTTATAAAGACGGTGATTTTCGCCTTCATAATCACCACAGTGTCAGCCCATCAGGGATACCACGTGGAGGGCGGATCACTTGAAGTGGGCCGTGCCAGCACCAAGGCCGTCGTCTACAGCAGCGTCACCCTGCTGCTCTTCAATGTTATCCTTACGCAGCTGCTTCTCTCATGATAAGGGCGGAACACATATCAAAATCGTTCGGCGACCGTAAGGTGCTGACAGACATCTCAGCCCTCTTCGAACCGGGCAAGACCAACCTCATCATAGGAAAGAGCGGATCGGGGAAAACTGTTTTCCTCAAATGTCTTGTGGGTCTGCTCGATGTGGATGAGGGAAAAATCTGGTATAACGATGTGCTCTTCACGGATCTCGACTTCCACGGGAGAAAGGAGATCAGAAAACAGATGGGCATGCTTTTTCAGGGCAGCGCCCTCTTCGATTCAATGTCCGTTGAGGAAAACGTCCGGTTTCCGCTTGACATGTTCACCTCCATGTCATATGAGGAGAAGCTCGAGCGGGTAAACTTCTGCCTCGACAGAGTGAACATTATCAATTCGAACAAACTCTTTCCCTCCGAACTTTCAGGAGGGATGAAAAAGAGGGTGGCAATCGCACGTGCAATAGCTCTCAAACCCAGGTTCCTTTTCTGCGACGAGCCCAACTCGGGCCTTGACCCGAAAACCTCCATTGTTATCGACGAACTGATAAGGGAGATCACGGTTGAGCTCAATATGACTACAATTGTCAACACTCATGACATGAACTCCGTGATGGAGAACGGAGAAAAGATCATCTTCATCGAAGAAGGTGAGAAGTGCTGGGAAGGAAACCGGAGCGAGATCCTGAAGTCGGACTGCAGGATACTCAATGAGTTCGTCTTCGCCAACTCACTTGCCAGGCAGCTGAAGGAGTCCTCAAAGTGACTCTTCGACCTGGGGAAGTGCCTTTGTCCTCTCCTTATTCCCGAATACCCAGTTGAGCCCGACCCTTGCATGGACAGTGTTCCAGTCTTCAGGAACCTTGTATGTGCCTTCGTCGATGCTCACACTGCTCCATTTGGTCGGGATATTGTCAACGACGGCAAAGAACTGCAGGAACCCGGCCCTCAGTGCCATTCCGAAGCCAAGGTTGTCATAGCTCCTGTTGGCCATCGTGTAGGCAACAGTTGTTGAAAAGACATTCCTCAGGTTGAGATTCCCGGACAGTGTCACTGCCTGGTGCGGCTGTTTCCCTTCAAACCGTGTGCGCGAGAGAATTCCGGCAGTGAAAAACTTCACCGGGGAGTAACTGAATGCCGCAGTAACTGTGGCAGGCAGGTGAGTGGTGTAAGCACCCGGAGACTCATCCAGCACTGCCGCCTTCTGCAGGGAGTCGCCTGCCCAGTTGAGCAGCTCCCCGAAATCGAGGCTCTCGTCATAAACATCCTGCATTGTCAGGCCGTTCAGCTGGAAAGTTGTTTTAAGGTTGATATCCGCGCGGTCCCTGTTCCACTTTATGTATCCCAGGTCTGTCACAGCTGCCGAGACGGCAAGTTTTTCACTGAACCTGTACTCTGCTCCGAGGTCAATTCCAAACCCGGGATTTGCAAAATCAGTCAGGTATGAGATGAGGTTTCTTGTATCTTCAAAGCGGGCGTCGTCAATCTCGGCACCGTGAATGCTGCCGTCTTCCTCCGTGATGAAATAGACAGGCGCGCTCATATTCAAGGCCAGGTCGGCGTTGACTGTATGAGTTAAGTCGTCG
>CAZHAI010000255.1:0-3459 GCA_964530645.1 uncultured Rikenella sp.
TATTCATCGAGATCTCCTTGTCCTTCGAGGTCATCCGCCCGTGAACAACACTGATGCAGTACTGTGGCGGCGGGAAGGCACGGGCCATGCTCTCGAGGCCATCTTCGAGATCCTTGTAATCAAGTGATTCCGACTCCTTTATCAATGGATAAACAACGTAAATCTGACGCCCGTCCCCGATCTGCCTCCGCATGAACCCGAAGACCTTTTCACGCTCGGCATCGGTGAATGCCATTGTCTTTATCGGCTTCCGCCCGGGCGGTAACTCGTCAATGACAGAGACATCTAGGTCGCCATAAAGGGTCATCGCCAACGTGCGGGGGATTGGCGTGGCAGTCATCACAAGCACATGCGGAGGACAATCGCTCTTCTGCCACAGCTTCGCGCGCTGCGCGACACCGAAACGGTGCTGCTCGTCAATTATAACCAGCCCCAGGTTCTTATACTGTACGTTTTCCTCGATCAGCGCGTGCGTTCCGATCAATATGTCAATTGAACCGTCAAGCAGTCCCTTTTCTATCCTTGCCCGCTCACTTTTCTTTGTCGACCCTGTCAGGAGCGCTACGTTTGCATCGATTCCTGAAACAAATTTACTAATGGAGTTAAAGTGCTGCATGGCAAGAACTTCCGTGGGGGCCATCAGGCAGCTCTGGAACCCGTTGTCGGCGCCGATCAGCATGCTCATAAGCGCAACCATCGTCTTCCCGCTGCCAACATCTCCCTGAAGGAGCCGGTTCATCTGCCTGCCGCTGCCAAGATCGGCACGGATCTCGCGGATCACCCTCTTCTGGGCCTCGGTGAGTGCAAAGGGAAGGTTGTTGGCATAAAACGAATTGAGCCTTTCACCGACTACCGAAAAGAGGAACCCGTGTGTGCTTTTCTTACGGTTATCCTTGTATCTCAGCAGGTTAAGCTGGATGTAAAACAGTTCCTCAAATTTCAGCCTGAAACGGGCATTATCGATGTCATTGTTTGAATCAGGGAAATGGATTCTGAAAAGGGCATCAGACAGGCTCATCAGCTTCATCGGTTCGGTGACTGAAGAGGGGAGAGTCTCAGGGAAGCGGAGTGCCGGCATTGAAAATGCCGTTGCCATGAGCTTCCCGATCGCCTTTGAATGAAGGAAGTGATCCTTCATCTTCTCCGAGGTGCTATACTGTGCCTCAAGTGCAGAGGAAACTCGTGTTTCGCGCTTCTCTGCCTCCTCTATTTCAGGATGCACAATGTTGAATGCACCGCTGAAGAGGGTGGGTTTGCCGAAGATGATATACTCCTTTTCGGGTTTGTATGAGCTGATAACCCACTTGTGTCCCTTGAACCAGACAAGCTTTACAATGCCGGTCTCATCGTAGAAGTCTGCTGTCAGCCTTCTCCCTTTTCCGACCCCCTCGGTGGTGAACCTGCGGATCTTGCCCTTCACCTGTACGTACTGCATGTCGGTATCAAGCTCCCTGACCTTGTAGAAGCGGGTTTTATCGACGTACTTGTAAGGAAAATAGTATATCAGGTCGCGGAATGTGTGTATGTCTGCCTCCGCCCCGAGCAGTTCTGCCCGTTTGGGGCCCACTCCTGGAAGGAATTTGATCTCACTGTCAAGCAATTCAGACATCACTGGCGGTCAAAAAGATTGTCACCGAAAATAGTTAATTTTGACCGGGATTCAAATGAACTGTCTGAAGAAATGAACCTCCATACAGCATCGGCTTATGCCATGCTCCTGCTGACTGCCCGAAGTACTGCGGGTCACGGAGTGCACAGTCCCTTCATGTTCCGTTTCATCACGGAGGTGATCGGGGGCAGGAGTGACATTGCAATAATGAGGGAGGTTGAGAGCCTCAGACGGGAGATGCTTTCAGACAGGCGGGTGGTGATGGTGACCGATCTCGGTGCAGGATCATCGGTGATGAGAGGCAGTGAGCGAACCGTGCGGCAGATAGCCTCTGCTGCCGCCGTGCCGAAAAGGGAGGCGTCGCTGCTGGCGAGAATAGCTGCGAGCCTCGACCTGATCAGAACGGGGAGGCCGGGAAGCCGGCAACAACCAGGAGGGCAAACTGGTGCCGGGGATGGGTCCGGGGAAGAGCCGAAAATAGTTCTGCAGAAGCAAGCTGAAGCAGGAGATTCGCAGTGTGCCGCGGTAGAAAATGAAACAAATAAGCAGAAGCAAGCTGAATCAGTTGATGCACTGTGGTCAGGGGAAGGTATCCCGGCACCTCAGCCATTCAGGGAGTCGGATTCCGGCCGTGAGGACGCTGGTCGTGAGGATTCCGGCCGTGAGGATGCCGGTCGGGAGGATTCCGGCCGTGAGGATGCCGGTCGGGAGGATTCCGGACGGGATGAGACCGGCCGGGACAATCAGCCGGTGATCCTCGAGCTGGGCACATCGCTGG
Organism: uncultured Rikenella sp.; assembly: GCA_964530645.1. GTDB lineage: Bacteria > Bacteroidota > Bacteroidia > Bacteroidales > VadinHA17 > SR-FBR-E99. Next base: position 2,388 of record CAZHAI010000255.1, read on the forward strand.
GAATAAGCACTCTTGCCCTGGCGCTGGGAGCGCCCCAAAGTAAAGTTATTTCGGTGGAGGGCTGCCCTGTACTGGCAGCTATCGCCCGCGATAACCTTCGCAGACACGGTGCACTGAATGCAGAAGTGATCTGCATGGAGTTCGGGAAGGCACTCACTGAACTTTACGAAATGGGGGTGAAAGTTGCACTTGCTTTTGTTGACGGTAACCATCGCGGAGCAGCAATGACGGAATATGTGCGCAAAATCAGGCAGATGGGGGAGGAGATGATAATCGTTGCTGATGATATTCACATGAACCGGGATATGATAAAAGCCTGGCGCTCAATTGTGTCAGGCAGCTCCACCAGTCCGGTCCCGGATCCTTGGCTGCCGCCCGCCGGCCCGGTCCCGGATCCTTGGCTGCCGCCCGCCAGCCCGGTCCCGGCTACCCTGGAAACACTCCGTACGGGAATGCTGTTCTGCATCCCATCCATCACCCCGGGGCATTACAGGGTGCGGTATTAACAAAAAATAACAGCAACGGAACATTATTATATCTTAATTTGAACTAATTTCGGAACTTTAATAAAAGAGGCATGGATAAAGTCATTGAAATTCAGGAAATAGTTAAAAACTACCAGGTCGGAACAGTCATCGTCAGAGCTCTCCGTTCAGTTTCACTCGATATCAGAAGAAATGAGTATGTGGCCATTATGGGCCCTTCCGGATCCGGAAAGTCAACACTGATGAACATCCTCGGATGCCTCGACACACCCACAAAAGGACAGTATATCCTTAATGGAACCGACGTCAGCAAGATGGAAGACGACAGGCTCGCAGAAATCCGCAATAAGGAGATAGGCTTTGTCTTCCAGACCTTTAACCTGCTGCCCAGGTATACCGCACTGGAAAACGTCACCCTCCCGCTGATATACGCCGGAGTACCCCGCCATGAACGCGAAGACCATGCTGTCAAGACACTTGACCTGGTGGGACTGGGCGACAGAATGACCCATAAACCCAACGAACTTTCAGGAGGACAACGCCAGAGAGTGGCAATCGCCAGGGCTCTGATCAACAACCCCTCAATA
>CAZHAI010000256.1:0-3453 GCA_964530645.1 uncultured Rikenella sp.
CATGTACACAGCCGAGGAGCTTGGTTATGAGAAGCTTGACATCCTCAGTCAGAGGGGCATAGGACACATAAAGGAGAGTGCTGAGATCATCCGCGCCAACTGCGGAGTGGATGTTGATGTGCACGCCATACAGCAGTTCAAGAACGATCCCCTGGTGAAGGAACACCTCCGGCGCGGCGACGCCAAAGGGTGCTTTTATATTGAGAGCCCGGCAATGCGGGGACTGCTCAAAAAATTGCAATGTGATGATTACCTGACGCTTGTGGCTGCCAGCTCGGTCATCAGGCCCGGTGTGGCGCGCTCTGGGATGATGAGGCAGTTCATCTATCGGTTCCATCACCCTGACAAGTTTGATTATATCCATCCCGTCATGAAGGACCTTCTCAGCGAGACCTTCGGGGTGATGGTCTACCAGGAGGATGTGCTGAAGGTATGCCATCACTTCGCAGGCCTCGACCTGTCAGATGCTGACACCCTGCGCAGGGCAATGAGCGGTAAGTACCGCTCACGCAAGGAGATGCAGAAGATCACTGAACGGTTTTTCACCAACTGCCGGGACAAGGGTTACCCTGAGGAGATCACGAAGGAGGTGTGGCGACAGATAGAGTCGTTCGCCGGTTACTCCTTCTCCAAGGCACACTCCGCCAGCTATGCCGTGGAGAGCTTTCAGAGCCTCTGGCTCAAGTCGCACTACCCGCTCGAGTTCATGGTGGCGGTGATCAACAACTTCGGGGGATTCTACCGGACATGGGTGTATGTGCAGGAAGCCCGCCGCGAGGGAGCGGTCATCGAAGCGCCCTGCATCAACCGCAGCACATACAAGACAACCATCTACGGCGAAACCGTATTCATTGGCCTGGTCCACATCCAGGGACTGGAGACAAACCTGGCAAAGGCAATCATGGCTGACCGCGATAAGTATGGGAATTTCAACAACCTGGAGGACTTTATCTCACGTGTTGGTCCGGGACTGGAGCAGACTGTAATCCTGATCCGTACCGGCGCTTTCCGGTTCACCGGGAAGAGCAAGGCGCTGCTGTTATGGGAGGCCCACATGCTCATTAACAGGGGCAAGACCGAGACGGCACGCACCCTCTTCAACCCGGAACCGAAGAAGCTCACAATGCCTCCCTTCGAGCAGTCGCGGCTCGAGGATGCCTATGACGAGATAGAGCTTCTGGGATTTCCCGTGACGCTGACATGGTTTGATATGCTGCAGACAAAATTCAGGGGTGAGGTGAATGCCGCCGGCATGCCAGGCTTTATTAGCCGCAGTGTTCGGATGGTGGGCCACCTGGTTAACGTGAAGTATATCAAGACGATGAAGAATGAGTGGATGAACTTCGGGTGCTTCATCGACAATGAGGGTGAGTTTTTTGACACCGTCCATTTCCCGCAGTCGCTGGCCGGCTGGCCGTTTCGCGGTAGCGGCACCTATCTCATTCAGGGCAAGGTGGTTGACGAGTTTGGCAGCACCTCTGTTGAGGTGGAGAAGATGGCCAGGCTGCCCGTACAGCCGGACCCGAGGTACTGATGATCAGTCGGCAGCCTCCAGTCTCCAGTATTCAATCAATCAGATAGTTACTAAGTGCAAACTTCGGATTGCCGACTGCGGACTGCCTACTGCCTACTGCGGACTGCTGACTGCTGACTGTTGACTGCCGACTGCCGACTGCCTGCTTAACTGTCCACCCTGATAACCCGGGTGATGCCCTTGACTGACTGTATCTTCTTGATAATGCCGTAGAGCACATTGATATTCGGTACCAGGAGCTCTGTCCGGCCCTCGAAGAGGCCATTGTTCATGTTGTAGGTGAAGTTCTTGACTGTCACTCCACGGTAATCGGATACTATCTCAGAGATCCGTGCCACAATGCCAAGGTTTTCAACCCCGGTCAGACGTATCGTTGTAAGGAATCCCCTCGAGGCATCAAGCCTTGTCCACCTTGCTCTCAGAACCCTGTATGGGAAGCTTGATATCATGAAGTCTGCGTTTGGACAGGTGGCCCGGTGAATCTTGATACCCTCCAGAACAGTTACAAACCCGAATACTTTGTCGCCGAACACCGGATTGCAGCATTTGGCAAGTTTATAGTCGAGCCCTTCAACGCTTTCATCTATAACCAGATAATCTCCTCCGGAGGTGGTTACTTCTTCCTGGGTGCTTATTTCAGCAGACCTGGCCAGACTCTCTTCGGCATGTTCATCAGTCTTGAGAAGGACCTTTTTAAGCTGCAGGAGATCTATTTCACCGATGGCGATACTGAAATAGAGGTCCTGTGAGGTCTTGAACCCGTACTCTGTCAGCAGTTTGACAACTGTGGCATCGCCGTAAGGAATCTTCCAGTTCTTTAATCTCCGGGTAAGTGTCTCCTTACCTTCGGCAGCAAGTTTGAATTTCTCCTCGTTAAGTGCCTGCCTGATCTTGGTGCGGGCCTTGTTGGTGATGACAAACGACAGCCAGTCGCGCTTCGGCGTCTGTTTAACGGAAGTGATAACTGATACATGGTCCCCGTTCTGGAGTTTCTGCTTAAGTTGGACGTTACGGCCGTTTACCTTTCCTCCTATACATTTGGAGCCCACCTCGGTGTGGATGTCAAAGGCGAAATCGAGCAGTGTGGCTCCGATCGGGAGCTGTCTCACCTCTCCCTTTGGGGTAAAGACGAAGACCTCATCGGCATAGAGACCTGGACGGATATCGCCAAGGAAATCACTTCCCTCCTTCTCTGACGCTCCGAGCACTTCCCTCATCTGCTCCATCCATGCATCGAGGCCTCCTTCTCCCCTGATGCCCTTATACCTGAAATGTGCTGCGAGTCCCTTCTCGGCTATCTCGTCCATGCGCGTAGTGCGGATCTGCACTTCAACCCACTTGCCGGCAGGTGTGGCGACAGTCGTATGCAGCGACTCATACCCGTTTGTCTTTGGCACCGATATCCAGTCGCGCATCCTGCTCGGGTCAGGCTGGTACATATCGGTAATAACGGAGTATACCTGCCAGCAAGAGGATTTCTCACTTGCCGGGTCGGCATCAATAATTATCCTAATGGCGAATATGTCAAAGACCTCTTCGAAGGCGACGCCCTGGCGCTTCATCTTCTGCCAGATGGAGTGGATCGATTTGGTGCGGCTCCTGAGTTCGTATTTCATGCCCAGTGCATCGAGCTTCTCAATTACGGGAGCCGAGAACTCCCTGATAAGCCGGTTCCTTGATGTTGTCGTCTGTTTCAGCCGGGCCTCAATCACGTTGTATTCAGCCGGTTCCATGAGCTTCATGGCCAGGTCTTCCATCTCCGACTTGACGTTGTAATAACCGAGTCTGTGAGCCAGCGGGGCGAAGAGGAAATAGGTCTCAGATGCCACCGGAAGCCGCTCTTTCTCCGTCAGCCAGTCGAGGCGCCGCATTACAAGGAGTCGCTCTGCGAGAGCTATAAGAATGACCCTGCCGTCGTC
>CAZHAI010000257.1:0-3422 GCA_964530645.1 uncultured Rikenella sp.
TATGTATCAGCGCATGTAATACTGATTCCCTCATAACCTCAAAAAAAGACCGCAAGTTTTGTTTGCGGTCTTTCGGTATCTGTTGATTTTTACTTAATCAGTTCAGCCCTGACCGTATTCACGGCCTGTTTCATCCTTTCAATATCCTCCATTGTGAGACTGGTGCTCAGGGTGGCATATACATCACGGATAGGCTGCATCGCTGCGAGGTTCCTTGATACGAGCGGATCCTCGGCATGAGGAGCGGCCAGGTCCTGGAAGAGCTCAAACGATTTCTTCTGATCGAGCAGAGCCGACTCGAACCCTGAGAGATGGCCTCCTGCTTCGGATACGGACAGGGTGAGGTACATGCCCTCAACCCATGCGCCTCCTACCATAAGGAGCGCGAGGTTGGCCTGACCGGCATCAACCATGTAAGCATATGTACGGTCAAAGGCATCGGTGAGGATGTTGACCAGGGTGTCCCTGTTGTCGAAATTAGCCTTGATCCTGTCATAAAGCGATTCGTCATAAATCTTTGAAAGGTTCTGTTCCAGGGCAAGGGTGCGGATGGCTGTCAGGTAGTCGATCACATCCTGTTGCATGTTATAGAGTGTCGAATAGCTGAGATCGGCTCCGTAGACGCCCAGGTTGACCGAACGGGTGTAGCTCTCCACGTAGTTGCGGGCATTCCCGGGAGAATTGGTGGCACCAAGTATGTAACCGAGATCCATGTCGGTGAGCTTCTTGATCACCTCTGCTGATGTGGGAAGAGGATAGACGTTTTCTTCGATCTTATTCTCCAGGGCTTCCAGCTCGACCTGGTTGATCTCCTTCTGTTTCCTTGATTCACCCCTGTTCTTGCAGGAGGATGCACCGGCAACTGTCAGAATCAATACAGCGACCAGTACCTTCGTGAAAGTTTTTTTCATATAACTGCTATTTTGGTACTTGTGTTTTGGCTACGTAAAAATATAACTTTTACATATTCCGCCGGAATAATAATTCAAGAATAATTAAAACTCCTGCATGCCCGGCCAGAATGCACCTATAACACTGCCGGCGGGTCCGTTGTTCATTGTCATTTTCTGCTAACTTTGCATCCCGAAGCAAGGACAAACCCATGATGTACAATTTTGATGAGGCCCCGGACCGGCAGAACACTGATTGCCTTAAATGGGACAAACGTGACGAAGTCTTCGGCAAAGCAGATGTGATCCCGATGTGGATCGCGGATATGGACTTCCCGACGCCTCCTTTTATAATTGAGGCCCTGCGGAAGAGGCTGGACCACGAAATACTTGGTTACTCATACAGGCCTGACAGCTATTTTGAATCGTTTATCCGGTGGACATCGGACGTGTACGGCTGGGAAATCAGGCGCGAGTGGATCGAGTTCAGCCCGGGGGTGGTGCCGGCGCTTAACATGAGCACCCTTGCCTTCACTTCGCCGGGCGATGAGATAATCATTCAGCCACCAGTATATCCGCCATTTTTCGGGGCTGTAAATGATCACGGACGCAAGCTGGTCTTTAACCCCCTGGTTGAGACTGAGGCAGGCTGGGTGATGGATCCTGACGGATTGCGAAGGGCGATAACACCTCGTTCACGGATGCTGATTTTCTCCAACCCTCATAACCCGGTAGGGAGAGCGTGGACGCACGATGAGCTTTATGAACTGGCGGAGATATGCCATGAAAAGGGGATAATAATCCTTTCTGACGAGATTCACTCAGACCTGACAATGCCGGGAGTAAAGCATGTACCCCTTGCCTCGGTTTCAGAAAAGGCAGCATCAGTAACCGTGACCTGCATGGCACCAAGCAAGACCTTCAACCTGGCAGGACTCACCACCTCATCAATGATCATCTCCGATCCGGTGCTGATGGAAAAATTTCGCAGGACTCTTGTGGGACTGCATGTGCATCTTGGTAACATATTCGGGAATGTTGCTTCAGAGGCAGCCTATACCCATGGCCGCGAGTGGCTCAGTCAGATGGTTCGGTATGTTGAATCGAATATTGACCTTGTTATGGATTTCTGCCATGAGCGGCTGCCGCAGATCAGGCCGGTGAGACCCGAGGCTACCTATATGATATGGCTCGACTGCCGTGCGATGGGCATGAGTGGAACTGAGCTGAACCAATTCTTCGTTGATAAGGCCGGTGTGGGGATGAATGAAGGATCACGGTTTGGTCCCGGAGGGGAGGGGTTCATGAGGATGAACCTTGCATGCCCGCGGGCAACGGTTGTTCGCGCACTTAAACAGATTGAAACCGCTATAAAGACAGCAGTGTGAGAAGCAATGACAGACTGAGTGTCAAGCTGACGCTCGAAGACGGAAGTGTGTATCGCGGGTGGTCATTCGGTGCACCCGTGACAGCAGCCGGTGAGGTGGTCTTCAATACCGCCATGACGGGTTACCCCGAGAGCCTGACAGATCCCTCATACAGGGGACAGATACTCTGCCTCACCTACCCGCTTGTGGGCAACTACGGTGCACCGGGAAAGAGCGAGCAGGATGACCTCCTGAAGTTTTATGAATCATCAGGGGTGCATATCTCCGCACTGATAGTATCAGATTATTCATTTGAATACAGTCACTGGAATGCCATAGAAAGCCTTGACGAATGGCTGCGAAGGAGCAATGTGCCGGGCATTTACGGCATTGACACCCGGGCGCTGACAAAACGTATACGAGAGAAGGGTGCCATGCTTGGGAAGGTGGAACCGGAGGGGATGACAACAGAGTTCTATGATCCCAACAAGGTCAACCTCGTGGCGGAGGTGAGCACTGCCACCCGGCAGGTATATGGAAGCGGACGGTACAGGATCCTGCTGGTCGACTGTGGGGTGAAGTTCAATATCATCCGCAACCTGCTGAAGCGGGATACGACTATCATCAGGGTACCGTGGGATTATGATTACAGCGCGGAGGAGTATGACGGGTTGTTTCTCACAAACGGGCCGGGTGATCCCAAGATGTGCAGGGCGGCGATAGACAATATAAGGAAGTCGCTTGATGATGACAGGCCTATCTTCGGCATCTGCCTGGGCAATCAGCTGATGGCGCTGGCTGCGGGGGCCGATACGTATAAGTTGCGTTATGGTCACCGGAGTCACAACCAGCCGGTGCAGATGGTCGGAACGGAGAGGGCATATATCACCTCACAGAATCACGGTTTTGCAGTGAATAACAATACTTTGCCCGCAGGGTGGGTGCCACTGTTTGTCAACGTAAACGACAACACCAATGAGGGGATGAAGCATGTCTCGAAGCCCTTTTTCTCCACCCAGTTCCACCCCGAGGCTTCCGGCGGCCCGACGGATACGGATTTTTTGTTTGATCTATTCATTGAGAATATAGAAAAGGCAGGCTGAACCTTCGGCGGACACTGGCCCGAACAAACCTGTCCCGAATAATCCGGGAGTTTCGTGAAGGA
>CAZHAI010000258.1:0-3422 GCA_964530645.1 uncultured Rikenella sp.
CCCGGTCCGCTTGTCAGCTGGAATGAAGGGCCTACTCCGAGTCCTAAGTTAAGCGGTATGTCATCCAGCGTATATTCAAGCCCTATGATGCCGTCTACACCAATCAGGATGCCTGTGCCGTAATCATCCTTGTAATAATCATTCCAGAAGCCGAGGTGTGCTCCGGGACCAATGAACCAGTCGAGGTTTGGTGTCCAGTCAGTCGGATACTGCCACTCATAAAAACCTGTTATAACGAAGTTGTGACCCCAGTAGCCGGTACCGGCTATCAGTTCAAGGGCGTTAGTGCTGTTCAGGAAAGTTTTGAAGGTAATACCAGATGGATCACCGCCCCTGAGGCCGATGGCTGATTTGTAGCTCTGAGCCTGTACGCCGGTTGCCAGCGCAGCCAGTACCAGAATGACTGTCAGTGTTCTTTTCATCATTATTCAAATTTAGTTTGACAAGTTACTTGCAAATATATAATTACTCAACAGAAAAAACCGGGTTTTGTTTACTTAAAGAGTAACAGACTCAGTGCCATCACTGCCATACCCGACACCAGTCCGTAGATAGAGAGGTGATGTTCCCCGTATTTCTCGGCTGCCGGCAGAAGTTCATCGAGCGAGATAAACACCATGATCCCTGCCACGAAGCAGAATAGTCCTCCCATCAGGGAATCTGTCATCAGCGGGAGAAGCAGCAGGTACCCAACGATTGCTCCTATAGGTTCAGCGATGCCGCTCAGGAAGGAAAGTCTGAAAGCCTTCCTCTTGCTTCCTGTGGCGTAATAGATCGGAACCGATACTGCGATCCCTTCCGGGATATTGTGGATTGCCACGGCCACTGCAATTGCAATCCCTATCTTCGGGTCGGAAAGGGCAGCGGTGAAGGTTGCAAGTCCTTCCGGGAAGTTGTGTATCCCGATTGCCAGGGCAGTCATGGTACCCATCCGAAGCAGTTTTCCGCTTTTGGCCTCCTCTTCGCCCCCTTCGATCTTTCTGGCCTCATGAGGGTTCTCCTGAGAGGGTATGAGCTTGTCGATGATACCAATGAGAGCTATACCGCCAAAGAAGGCGAGGACTGCCACCCACCAGCCCTGGCGATCACCCATTGCACCGGTCAGAACCTCCCGTCCCTTTACGAATATCTCAACAAAAGCTACATAGATCATCACCCCGGCGGAAAAGCCAAGGCTGACGGTCAGGAACTTCGTGTTTGTCCTTTTTGCAAAGAAGGCGATTGTGCTTCCCACACCCGTCGCAAGACCGGCGAAGAGCGTCAGCGCAAAGGCAAACAATATGGTGTTGAAGTCAGGGTTCACAGGTTACCTTACCGTTCTTAATCACCCGTCAAAAATACCAAAATTGGTTATCTTGCAGGCGTTAAGATGGCAGAAAATGAAATTATCTCTTTTCAATATATCGAACTTCAGGGTAGACGGGGGAGCAATGTTCGGGGTCATTCCCAAAGCTCTCTGGAGCCGGCAGACAGAGGTGGACGGGAACAATACAATTGATCTCTCCCTTACATCCCTTGTTGTGGAAACAGGAAGCAGGGTCATACTCGTGGATGCCGGGTGGGGTGACAAACAGGATGAGAAGTTCTTTCGTCATGCATATCTCCACGGGGGATCAGGACTCAGGGGCGGACTGGCTGAGTGCGGGTACAGGCCGGAGGATTTCTCCGATGTCGTCATTACCCATCTGCATGCCGATCATTGCGGAGGTTGTTTTGTCAATGTACCTGGAGGAGGGCAGGCGCCTTTCTTTCCCAATGCAACATACCACATAAGCCGCAGTCAGTGGGAGTGGGCCAATGAATCCAACCTGCGCGAGGAGGATGCCTTTCTCCCTGAGAACATCAAACCCTTCGAGGAGAGCGGAAGGCTCAACCTGATTGAGGAGAACGGCGAACTCTGCCCGGGAGTGACGCTGAAACTATTTTACGGCCACACACCGGGGCTGATGCTCCCGGAGATTGAATACCACGGGAAGAAGTTCTTTTATGCAGGCGACCTCATCCCGACGACTGCGCATATACCCTTGCTCTGGAACATGGCATATGATCTTCTGCCGCTTGTTACAATTGCTGAAAAGCAGGAGATACTGGCTGAGGCGCTGCAAAATGACCATCTCATAATCTTTCAGCATGATCCTCTGACTGAGTGCTGTGCACTTACAGAGACCCCGAAGGGAATCAGGGCGGGAAAGAAGGGAAAGCTTTCGGATTTCATCTAGAGGAACAGCAGGCTGACCGGCCGGCGGAAGTCTTATTTAACCCGCAGTGCAGCAATCACTTTACTGACGAAGAACCCCGTATCACAAGTTCAGAGATTATCACCTTGTTCTGGATGGGGCCGCGCGGTTTCTCTATCCGGTCAATCAGCAGCCTGGCAGCTTCCTGCCCCATCTCAAATCCCTTCTGATCGACAGACGTAAGGCCTGGGTCAGTAAGGGTGGCTATCTGGCTGTTTGTGAACCCTACAACAGCGATATCCTCTGGTATCCTGAGGCCAAAGCGCTTTATAATCATCATTGTCTGTGCCGCAGTCAGGTCATTGACTGCAAAGAAAGCCTCGGGCCTCGGCGTCCGCTTCAGCATCGCAGGAATCATTCGCTCTGCGCTCTCGATATCATCACATCTCAGGATATCATCCCCGGAAGGAATGATCCGGTACTCCTTCATCGCTCTGAGGTAGCCCTCCAGCCTGTGGCGTGCGATGGCAAGCTGAGGCGGGCCGGAGAGATGTACGATGTGCTTTTTGCCGGTGCGGAGAAGGTGATTTACTGCCTTGTAGGCTCCGGTCTCATCGTCAATGACTACACTGTCGGTCTTCAGCTCCTCCACGGCCCTGTCAAAGAATACAAGCGGGATGTCCTTGTCCAGGATGCTCCGGTAATGCCCGTAATCAGTCGTGGTCTTCGCCACTGACGCCAGGATGCCGTCGACGCGGCTGGAAAGAAGTGTCCTGATGTTCTTTATCTCGTGTTCCCACATCTCGTTGCTCTGGCAGAGGATCATGTTGTAGTCACGCTGGTAAGCCACATCCTCGATACCGCTGATTACAGTTGAGAAGAAGTAGTGCACGACATCTGGGATTATCACGCCAATTGTCTTTGATGAGCCGCTTTTAAGGCTGAGGGCGATGGGGTTTGGCCTGTAGTTCCACCGTTCTGCGAGCTCATTCACGGCATCCCGGGTTGCCTGGCTTATGTCAGGGTGATCCTTGAGTGCCCTGGAGACTGTTGAGGGTGAAATGCCCAGTTCGCGGGCGATATCCTTTATTGTTATGTTTTCTCTGCCCATATGAGGGGGTGCTGATACATGTAAAGATAAGAAAAAAATAACTGTCAGATCCGGCCAGAAGAATTCCCTCAAGCCCAATTCAAACGTTTGCGGTAACGATTGCGTAAAAAAGCTGTAAAAGAGTTGGTTAACTC
>CAZHAI010000259.1:0-3412 GCA_964530645.1 uncultured Rikenella sp.
CCTTTTCACTGCCGGGGAAAACCGGCAGCACCAGAATGAAACAAAGGTAACTATTAGGTGCATCACTTGTCAATGATACTTATCAACAAAGGGATGCCCGGATGTTCATTTCATAATGAACCGAAGTTCCCCTCCGGCCATAATCTCCTCATATGTAATGAAGTTGCGTTCAAGTTCCTTTCCATTGAGGAACAGACCTGAAACATTCATTTTCTCAGGTGAATTGCCCTCAGCAATAACTGTGAAGAGATTCCCGCCGGGCAGCTTAACCGAAACCTTATCAAGAACCGGACTTCCGATAATGAATCTGCCGTCGGCAGGATTCACGGGGTAGAATCCCATGGCGGATAAGACATACCAGGCTGACATCTGACCGCAGTCTTCATTGCCGCAGATGCCGTCATGGGCATCTTTATACATCTCAGCCATGATCCTGCGCACCATTGTCTCAGTCTTCTCCGGAGCACCGGCCATTGTGAAAAGGTAAGCAATATGGTGTGAAGGCTCATTTCCGTGGGCATACTGACCTATCAGGCCGCTTATATCAGGAGAGGCATTCTCACCCTGCACTGCCTCGGTCACCCTGAAGAGCGAATCGAGCCGCTGAAGGAAGATCTCCCGGCCTCCGAAGAGTGACACCAGTCCTTCAACATCATGGGGAGCAAGCCAGGAGTATTGCCACCCGTTTCCCTCAGTGAAATCAGAACGGGTATGATGCGACCAGAGCGGATTAAAGTCAGGACGCCAGCTGCCGTCACTCATTCTCCCCCTTACAAAAAGGATTGTTGTGTCAAACAGATTGCGGTAGTTATGTGACCGCTCCAGGAATTGTCCGGCCAGCTCAGGCCTGCCCATTTCGGAAGCCATCTGCGATATGCACCAGTCATCGATGCTGTACTCCATTGTCTTTGCAACAGATTCATTTTCAAGTTCAGAGGGTATATACCCGTAATTACGGTAGTGATTCAGGCCTCTGAAATCAAGCGATGCGGAGTGGACAGCAGCTTCCAGCGCCTTCTCATAGTCAAATCCCTTTAACTTCTTGTGCATTGCATCAGCCAAAACCGGGACGGCATGGTAGCCAATCATGCAGTTGGTCTCATTGCCTGCAAGTGACCATACCGGAAGTTTCCCCTGCTGTTCCCTTATTGCAAGCATTGTATTGACAAAATCAGGCACCATCTCAGGAACTGTCACAGTAAACAGCGGATGGGCAGCACGGTATGTGTCCCACAGCGAAAAGACAGTGTAGTTGGTGAATCCCCCGCCAGGATGTATCTCACTGTCGGTTCCCCTGTACCTGCCGTCCGAATCACTGTAGAGATTGGGTGCAATCATTGTATGATACAGTGAGGTGTAGAAAACCCTTAGAAGTGAACTGTCCGCAGATTCGGCCCTGATCACTTCAAGCCGCTTTTGCCAGGCCTGGCTGGCCGAAGCGGCGACACTGGCGAGGTTCCATCCCGTCATCTCGGCAGCAAGGTTACCTTTCGCCCCTGCCACATCCACCGCGGAGATACCGGTGCGGATGATCAGATCCTCCCCTTTCTTCACATCGAATGAAAGAATACAGGCGACGTTTCTGCCTTCAACTTCAGTAGTTCCGGTGACAATTCCGGAACTGAGCATGGAGATGGCTGCAGGTGATGAGGAGAACTCTGATGAAAAGAAAACAAACTGTTTCTCAGCCCAACCCGAGGAGATGCGTCTGCCGGAAAGAGCTTTTCCGTCCCAGGAAAGTCCGCAGTCGACCGGCCTGTCCCAGTTGACGGCAAACCCGAGGTCAACCAGGACGTGCATTGTACCGTCAGTGACTGCAGTATATCTCTGAATGCCGCAGCGGGGTGTTGCTGAAAGCTCGACATTCACGCCATTGGCAAGCGCCACGGCGTAGTAACCCGGCCGGGCCTGTTCTGCCTCATGTGAAAAGAGGGTTCTGTTGAGCCTGGCCAGCGAAGCGCTGCTGTCAGGCAACGAGAGGCTGAACTCGTGCATTGATGGCAGAAAGAGGATGTCACACAGATCGCCGATGCCGGTCCCGCTCAGATGTGTATGACTGAATCCGGCAATGAGAGAGTCGGAGTAGTTGTATCCCGAACACCAGTCCCAGCCTGAAGTGCCGTTATCAGGACTGAGCTGCACCATCCCGAAAGGAGTGGTGGCTCCCGGGAAAACGTGTCCGTGAGCTGCGGTGCCGATAAATGGATCAACGAAAGCGGTGAGATCGCCGCCTGAGGGTGCGTTGCATGAGGTAACGGTCAGCATCGCTGCCGCAAGAACCGGGATAATACTTTTCATGGCAGGTTATTCTTTGATTTTTTTCAATAGCTGCTGGCCTGTCCCGATCCGGTACCCCTCCGATGAGAAGAGCACCTCCCCGGAGCTGTCGCAGCAGATAACGACAGGCATCGGCCTGGCGGCTGTACCGCTGCCAGGAAGAGACCGCATCAGCTCCAGCCCCGGATCAGAGGCAAAAAGGGTATTCTCCGGGGTTCCGCCGACCGATTCAGGAGTGAATCCTTCAGGCATCCTTTCCGGATCAGTAAGGAAAACGAAGCATCCTCCCCATCTGTCAAACTCCTCCTTCAGTCCGGGAAGGTCATTGAGCAGGTGGCGCGTCGGCTCCTGGCCGGGTTCTATCCAAATCAGGACCAATCCCTTGGAGGACAAGGAACTGAGGGTTTTGGTTTCACCGCTGATGAACTTAACCGAAGGCTCAAGGCTTATTTTTAACCCTGTAAAGGCACTCTCCGGGAGGTCCCTGAGGATTACACTCACCGGGAGCTCCTCCCCGGGCTTAAGTTCGAGGAAAGATACAGAGGCCAGAACATTGCCAGCCTCATCCCTGTTCCCGGTGGTGAGCATGTATATGCCGGGGTCAAGCGGGATTCGTTGAGGAAGATTGCTTATCTTCTCACCGTATCCGTAATCGAGGGTTATGAATCTCCCGTTTTCAACCCGTGCAAGGGTAAAATGGACGTGGTATTCAGGTTCCAGTCCCTTTCCTCCCGGCCTTCCGTCTTTGAAAGTTATGTATCCGGGCGTTCCGGAAGGTTTTGTATCGCCTGTAAACCACACATCATGCCATTCTCCGGCATCGTAAAACTGAGGTCTTCCTGTTCCCGGCTCAAGCCTTGCAGGGATACCTGAGCTTCTGCAAAGAGCAATGAAAAAGATGTCCCTGGAGTGGCTGTCGGCCATACGGAGCCTCAGCACACCGGCAGGAATCAGAGGTGTTGCATAATGATTCCAGGTTTCGGTTATTGTGATTGCAGTATCAATCCATGCCGCTGCAGCTGAAGGATCGGTCCGGAATGACTCCCTGAGTGCTGCAGGCAGCTCAGCAAACATACTCCTGAATGGCGAAAGCAGTTCGTTTGAGATTCTTGGCGACAGTACATAGCGGTCATAC
>CAZHAI010000260.1:0-3412 GCA_964530645.1 uncultured Rikenella sp.
CGTGCCCATTTACCGCCATGCTCTTCGGTTATTTCAACCCCTGACCGGTTGAGGTAATAGGACCGTACCGCCGATGCAGTGATCTCGCCGTAGACATCCTCACCGATGCGGAACGGGGCGGAGCATACATCAGTTCCCGTCAGGCAGATTCTGTAGGTGCCCGGAGTCTTAAACCCCGAGAAATCCGCCTTTCGGACTGTGTCACCCGAAAGTTCCCAGTAAACCGGCTCACCAGGTTCGGCGCCGTACACGTTCAAGCCGGTCGAGACATCGATCAGCTCGAATATCTCCGCGTCTGCCCTGATCAGAGCCACCTTTTCTGCTTCGGGCAGATAACCTGCCTGGTTCACGAGTATTATCTCCGTTGCAGCCGGTGCATCCAGCCTTGCCTTAATGAGTGCATTGCTGCCGCAGCCTGCCGTGGTCAGAATAACGGAGACGCCAAGTGCCAATATTACTCTATTGAATCTCATACTATTACATTGTTATTTTAACATCGTGTTCAGACCCTGCGGGGAATACCGGCAGGATGCATGAATCAACTTTTTTCCCGTCAACCGTAATCTCCCAGACACCCTTGGATTTGCGTTCAGGGTTAATTATCTCAATGTTGTAAACGGCCCCCCTGAACTTCCTTCTGACAGTGAATCCTCCCCAGTCGGGCGGGATGCACGGGTCAACCATAAGTCCGTCATAGTCGGGCCTGATGCCAAGGATATACTGCGTGATCGCATAATAGCACCACGATGCTGTACCGGTGAGCCAGCTGTTCTTTGCCTCTCCGGGAAGGAATGCATCCTTGCCTGCGATCATCTGTGAATAAACATACGGCTCAGTCTTGTGAAGGTCACTAATTTCCTCCAGGTAAGATGGCGTGATCCGGCTGTAGTAGTCGAATGCCCTGTGACCATTCCCGGTGAGTGTCTCCGCGATGATGATCCATGGGTTGTTATGGCAGAAAATGCCTGCGTTTTCCTTATAACCCTCGGGATAGGTGGATATCTCTCCCATATGGATGTGATACTTCGTGAAGGCAGGGTTGTTGAGCACTATCCCGTGCTCACATGCCAGGTGCTTGTTCACTGACGCCAGCGCCTTCAGCGCCCTGCTGTCGTCAAGGCCTATCCCGGCCATGATGCACATTCCCTGTGATTCGATAAAGATTTTGCCTTCCTCGTTCTCCCGGCTGCCAATCTTGCGTCCGTAATAGTCGTATGCCCTCAGGAACCACTCTCCGTCCCAGCCATGCTCATTGATTGCCCTGACCATTGAATCAATATGCTGCGCGGCCTCATCAGCCATCTTTATCTCACCTCTCCGGCGGGCTATCTCGGCAAAGTCGGCACCGTAAAGCACGAACATGGCGGCAATAAAGAGTGATTCCGCCTGTCCTCCCTTCTGGTTCTCAGTTGTCTGGAAACTCTCGTCGGGATTCGATGAGAAGCAATTCAGGTTTAGGCAGTCATTCCAGTCCGCCCTTCCTATCAGCGGGAGCCCGTGCGGACCCAGGTGGTTCACAACGTGCATGAAAGAGCGGCGCAAATGCTCGAAGAGACTCGCCGCATCATCGGGGTTGTTGTTGAAAGGCACCGTCTCGTCAAGGATTGACCAGTCACCAGTCTCCTTGAGGTATGCAGCCACGCCAAAGATCAGCCACAGCGGGTCATCGTTGAAGTTGCCGCCGATCTCTGCGTTTCCCCTCTTTGTCAGCGGCTGGTACTGGTGATATGCGCTGCCGTCGTTCAGCTGGGTCGAAGCAATGTCAATAATCCTGTCGCGCGACTGCTGAGCGATCATCTGAACATATCCCACAAGATCCTGGTTGGAGTCGCGGAACCCCATCCCGCGGCCAATACCGGATTCGAAATAGGAGGTGCTGCGCGAAAAGTTATACGTCGCCATGCACTGGTACGGGTTCCAGGTGTTGACCATGCGCTCCAGTCGCGGATCGGGATGATTTAGTTTGATGACAGAAAGATGATTGTCCCAGTGTTTTTTGAGAGCCGCAAATGCAGCATCAACCTTCCCGACCGTGTCGTACCTGTCTATCATTGCCTTCGCCCTGGTCTTGTTGATTACCTTCGGTGCGATGAACTTTTCAGCATCAGGATTCTCGATATAGCCGAGGACGAAGACGTAATCCTTTGTCTGGCCTGGTTCCAGGTCAACCTCGAGGCAGTGGGAAGCCACCGGCGACCAGCCGTGGGCAATGCTGTTCCGGGGCCGTCCGTTGAAGACTGTCTCAGGCCGGTCAAAGCCATTGTAAAGTCCGAGGAATGCCTCACGGTCCGTATCGAACCCTTCAACGGGGCTGTTAACGGAGTAGAAAGCGAAGTGATTACGTCGCTCGCGGTATTCCGTTTTATGATATATGACCCCGTCCTCCACCTCGACCTCCCCTGTTGAGAAGTTACGCTGGAAGTTGGTCTGATCATCGAGGGCGTTCCACAGGCACCACTCCGCGAAGGAGAAGAGCCGGATCCGTCTGTGCAGTTTACCGTTGTTACGGAGAGTGATACGCTGCACCTCGCAGGAGTCACCAACCGGCACGAAGAAGAGCATGTCGGCACGCAGTCCGCCCTTCTCAGCGCCTATACGGGTGTAACCCATGCCGTGACGGCAGGAATAGTCTTCAACATCGGCTTTAACAGGCTTCCAGCCGGGAGACCATACTGATCCGTTATCATTGATATAGAAGTACTTGCCGCCATCGTCCATTGGCACGTTGTTGTACCTGTAGCGGGTGATGCGGCGAAGCCTTGCATCACGGTAGAAGCTGTAGCCTCCTGCGGTGTTGGAGATTATTGAGAAGAAGTCCTTGTTGCCCAGGTAATTGATCCAGGGCCAGGGCGTTTTGTACTGTGTGATGACATACTCCCGCGCGGTGTCATCAAAATGTCCGTATTTCATTGTTAGGGTCAGTCTTTAAGTTTGTCCCACCAGGTGAATTTCAGGATGATTGTTGTAACGATCATCACAGCCACGGCCACGTAGAACTGGTTCCATTCCCTCAATACAAGGAATACCGGGAAGGCCATGAGAGATATCTGCCATACAATTCCAACGGCAATATTGAGCATATCCCTCCAGAAGTCGCGGTTCGCCTTGAATGCAGGATCCTCTGCAAGGACCATCCTTTCAACAGGTTTCCAGAAGCCCCACGGCCGTACCTGTCTGTAGAATTTCTTCAGCGTTGCGTCATCTTCCCTCTTTGTCAGCAGTGATCCGAGGATGCTGCCAATGAGTGATATGAGGAAGATAACCGGGAAGGCGTTCATGCTGAAGTTTTCTGTCAGTGGCCAGTTCTGCAGCAGGCCAATGTTCAGCGCGGGCAGGACGAGTGCAGCGATAATTCCCGAGAGCATGCCCCAGAAGTAACCGTAGCCGTTGAATCTCCACCAGTACCACTTCA
>CAZHAI010000261.1:0-3389 GCA_964530645.1 uncultured Rikenella sp.
TAACTGGACAGATCCGTTTGCCGTTCTTTTTTCAATTCCTCTAGCCATCCTGGGTGCAATCCTGGCCCTGGCCCTGACGAACACTGCACTCAGCGTTTACGGCATGCTGGGGCTTGTCATGCTTATCGGTCTCGTCGGGAAGAATGCAATTCTGCTGGTCGATTTTGCAAATGATGCAATAAAGGAAGGGAAAGAAATCAACGACGCTCTTATTCAGGCGGTGAGGATTCGTACCCGTCCGATCCTCATGACTGCGCTTTCAACAATTATCGGAATGCTTCCGGTTGCCCTGTCAAAAGGATCGGGAGCAGAACTGAGGAACGGTCTGGCATGGGTGATAATCGGAGGGATGTTGTTATCCACTTTCCTCACGTTGATTGTGGTTCCCGTAATGTATAAGATACTTCATTCGGGGCAGGGCCGGAAGGGCAATAAGAAGAGTCTTGATATCGAACGGTTAATGGTTGAATAGCCTCACGGGGAAGTCAGCACGGATAGGATTGTGTTCCTGGAGAATGGCTGGTTGAAGCGGGCTGAGTCCCGGTAGAATTGCTGGCTGTGGCGAGTTGAGCCATCGTTGAACGGTCTCCCGGAGCGGATATCACTTCTCTCCGGGTGACCGGTGATCAACGAAATCGATATTTCTTCTGATCTTATTGAAGCCGGTTCGTTTCAGGGGCGACGATTTGAACAACTTTTTAAACTCATCAGGTGTCATGCTGAGCCATTCTCGTTTCGTGAGGGAGGTGATCTGAAAATCAGGCACAAGTTCTTTATCGGTAAAGTGCAGAGCCTTCTTGTTATACGGGCACACCTCCTGGCAGCGGTCACACCCGAAAATGATCCTCTCCGTCTTTCCCCTGAACTCTTCAGGGATGTTACCTTCATGTTCTATTGTGAGGTAAGCGATGCACCGACGTGCATCAATCGTACGGTCGCTGCAGATGGCCCCGGTGGGACACGCTTCGACGCAGAGATTACATTCGCCACACCGGTCGCGGGCGGAAGCATTATCATAAAGGAACTCTGCCGTGGTTACAATCACACCGAGGAAAAAGAAGGAGCCAATATCTTTGTTGATGACCAGGCTTTGCCTTCCACGCCATCCCAGTCCTGCACGGATAGCCCATACCTTTTCAGTTATGGGACCCGCATCACAAAATGCCCTGCTGACTGAATCCGGCACTTCCTTTTTGATGATCTTCTGAACCCGGTTAAGTTTTTCTTCTATGACCTGGTGGTAGTCCCTGACACGTGCATAACGGCTGACGAAGTAGTTGTCTGCACCTGCAGAGGGATCGTTGCTGTAGTAACGGAGACCGGCAACTATAACTGATTTTGCTCCTTCCACCAGCGATGTGATATCGCCCCGCTTCTCCAGGCTTCTGTCAAAGAATCCCATTGTGCCATTCTTCCCGGCTGCAATCCATTCGCCGATATGCTGGCTGTCTTCGTGATGAGGCAGGGCCTGGGCTATTCCTGAAAGATCGAAGCCTTCCATCCGCAGACTTTCGCGGATTTTCCAGGTGAGCGCTATTTTGTGTGCATCTGTCACGGTACGGATTTCAGAGCAGTCTTAAATTTACACGTACCGGTAAAGTTACATAATTTTCAGAGCAATCCCAGTTCCAGCTTTGCCTCTTCGCTCAGCATGTGCCGGTCCCATGGCGGGGTGAAAGTGAGCTTGAGGTCACACTCCTTAACCCCTTTGATACCGGCAACCTTGTAGGTAACCTCCTCAACAAGATCCTCAGCCATAGGGCAGTTCGGGGCGGTGAGCGTCATTGTAACATGCGCCACCTGCTCCTCGTCAACCCTGACCTCGTAGATGAGGCCGAGATCATAAATGTTTACCGGTATCTCGGGGTCGAATATGCTCTTGAGTACACCAACGATGCGTGCCTCTGTCTCCTGTATCTCCTGTGTGTTCATGAGTGTTCCTGTTTTGATTTGTATGCCAGGGCGTAGAGGCGCATCTGTTTCATCATTGCCAGCAGCCCGTTGGAGCGGGTGGGGGAGAGATTCTCCCTCAAACCGATCTTCTCAATGAAATATATGCTGGCGCCGACAATCTCGTCCGGGGTGCGCCCCGAAAAGACCCTGACCAGCAGCGCCACGATACCCCTTGTGATCAGTGCATCACTCTCGGCCGTGAAGGTGATGATCCCGTTTTCGAAGGAAGGGAAGAGCCATACCTTGCTCTGGCATCCTTCAATGAGGTATTCAGGGGTCTTGTGCCTCTCATCGAAGGGCGGGAGCGACCTGCCCAGGTCGATGAGATACTCATACCTCTCCATCCAGTCGCCGAACTGGGCGAACTCCCCGATGATCAGATCCTGTATTTCGTTAATAGTCATTATTTTAAATCAAGCGAACATTTCAGTTACTTTCCTGACACCCTTTACCAGCGCCTCTATCTCCTCCTCAGTGTTGTAGAAGGCGATTGAAGCCCTGATTGTACCGCTGATGCCGTAACGGATCATCAATGGTTGAGCGCAGTGTGTTCCTGTCCTTACTGCAATACCCATTTTGTCAAGAATCATGCCGGCGTCGTACTGGTGAATCGCTCCCGGGAGGAAGGAGATCACGGAGACCTTGTGCGGGGCAGTTCCATAGATTCGGAGGCCTTCAATGTCAGAGAGTCCTGCCGTGGCCCGGGCTAAAAGGGCCTGTTCCCTCTCAGCAACGGCCCCGCGGCCAAGGGCATTGAGGTAGTTAAGCGCGGCGGCGAGTCCAATTGCGCCTGTGAAATTTGTTGTGCCTGCCTCGAACTTGAAGGGAAGCACATTATATGTTGTCTTCTCAAATGTGACGTTTGCAACCATGTCTCCGCCACCCTGGTAAGGAGGAAGCTCATTGAGCATGTCAGCCTTGCCGTAGAGTACACCGATACCGTTCGGGCCGTAAACCTTGTGACCGGAAAAAACGTAGAAATCACAATCCAGATCCTGAACATCCACTATGCCGTGCTGAATTCCCTGTGCGCCGTCAACCAGCACGGGTATGCCATGGCGGTGAGCTTCAGCCACTATCTTTTTAACGGGATTGACAGTGCCCAACACGTTGGATACGTGGGTGACGGCCACAACTCTTGTCCGTTCCGAGAGCAGACTCCTGTATGCTTCAAGGTCAAGAACCCCTTCGTCTGAGAATGGGATGACCTTCAGCTTTGCCTTCTTCCGCTCACAGAGCATCTGCCAGGGAACAATATTGGCATGGTGTTCCATGCCGCTGATTAATATCTCGTCGCCCTCACCGACAAATCTCTCCCCGAAGGAGAAAGCCACTGCGTTGATTGAGGCGGTTGTGCCTGCAGTAAAGACAATCTCCTCTCTGGATCGGGCGTTGATGAATGCCCTGACAGTCTCGCGGGCTGCCTCGTACCGTTC
>CAZHAI010000262.1:0-3361 GCA_964530645.1 uncultured Rikenella sp.
AGCTAAATAGTAGTATCTTTGAACCTTCGAAACAAAATAGTGTTTACAATTAAAAACCAACAGATGAAAAAGACAATTATTTTTCTGCTGGCAGCGGTAGTTGCAATATCCTGCGCCAGGGAACCCAAATTCACGATTACAGGTACAATTGATGGTGCCGCCAATGAGACAGTCATTCTTCAGAAAAGGATTCCCGGAGGCTATGAGGGCATTGACACCGCGGTCCTTGAAAACGGAGCTTTCACGATGGAAGGCGTAGTTGCTTATCCCCAGATGGTAAATCTTACAATCCAGGATAAGAGGGGCGGACTGAATTTTTATATTGAAAACTCTGAAATCACAATACACGGTCATGCCGATTCACTCTACCTGGCATCAGTAACCGGCTCAGCAACACAGGCTGAGTTTGACGGTTACAAGGCATTGTTCGAAGAGACTAACGCCGGAATGACAAAGGTTTATGACCGTTACCGTGCTGCCAAGATGGAAGGTAACAATGAGCTTGCAGCATCAATTGAGAAGGAACTTGAGGAACTGGATAATAAACAGAATGAAATCAGGAAGGAATTTATAGCAAACAATCCTTCCTCATATGTGGCACCGGCAGTTTTAAGTGAGCTGGCATATTACATGGAGCCCGACGAGATGGAAAGCCTGCTTGGAAAACTTGACACAACGCTCAACAAGGTGCAGACTGTTATAACGATGAAGGAGAGGCTTGTTCAGCTGAAGGCAGTTGCAATCGGTCAGAAAGCTCCCGACTTCACACTGAATGATGTTGACGGCAATCCTGTGTCGCTTTATTCAAAACTTGGAGGAAACACCAAACTCCTGTTGGTTGATTTCTGGGCAGCATGGTGCGGTCCCTGCCGCCAGGAGAATCCGAACGTTGTAAAGGTATGGAACGAATATAACAAGCTTGGATTTGACGTGTTCGGTGTTTCGCTTGACCGCAGCAAGGAAGACTGGGTTAAGGCTATCGCCGATGACAAACTGACATGGACACATGTCTCTGATCTTAAGTACTGGGATTGCGCCCCCGCCAAACAGTATGCCGTGAGCGCCATTCCCTCCAACTTCCTGCTTGATGCAAACGGAGTCATTGTGGGTCATAACCTTCGTGGTGATGCACTTGCCGAGAAGGTAAAAGAGATTCTTGGTACCAAGTAAGGTAAATTTATAGTAATTTAGGAAGCCGTTGGGGCAGGTGTCTCAACGGCTTTTACCTACTTTAAAAGTACTTAAATGAGTAAAAAAGAAGAATTCTTCAGTCACATCAACAGTGGATATGCCTGCAAAGGTGACTTCATTGTTCTGGGCGGGGCCATGCTTGACAAGGAAGCGCTTGCCGATGCCCATATCCGTATCCCGCTGAAGACACTGAACCGTCACGGGCTTATTGCAGGTGCCACAGGTACAGGCAAGACAAAGACCTTGCAGGTGATTTCGGAGCAACTGTCACTTAAGGGCATCCCGTCACTCGTCATGGACGTGAAGGGCGACCTCAGCGGTTTGGCCAGACCCGGCACTGAGAATGACTTCATCAGGGACAGGCATTCGAGGATGAACCTTCCTTACTCCACGACGGGATTCCCGGTTGAGCTACTGACTATATCCGAACAGAACGGTGTGAGACTCCGTGCTACCGTGTCGGAGTTCGGTCCTGTGCTCTTCTCACGTATTCTTGACCTGAATGATGTTCAGGCAGGTATCATGTCAATAATCTTTAAATACTGTGACGACAATAAGCTGGGCCTTATCGATCTCAGGGACATAAGAAAGGTGATTCAGTACCTGACCGGCGAGGGGAAGGATGAACTGGAGAAGGAGTACGGCGCAATGTCGACCTCATCAACAGGCGTGATTCTGCGCAAGATCATCGAACTGGAGCAGCAGGGTGCTGAGCGGTTTTTCGGAGAGGAATCATTCGACGTCGCGGACCTGATGCGCAGGGACAGCAACGGAAACGGATATATCAACATTATAAGGCTTACCGACATACAGGACAAGCCCAAGCTCTTTTCGACCTTTATGCTCTCGCTGCTGGCCGAGGTTTACAACACAATGCCTGAGAAGGGAGATCAGCCCAGACCGGAGCTTGTAATCTTCATTGATGAGGCACATCTCATCTTCAGCCAGGCGAGCCGGGTGCTGCTCGAGCAGATTGAAACAATGGTCAAGCTCATTCGTTCCAAGGGTGTGGGAGTTTATTTTATCACCCAGAACCCGATGGATGTACCGGCTTCGGTGCTGGCTCAGCTTGGCCTGAAGGTGCAGCATGCACTGCGTGCGTTCACCGCCAACGACCGAAAGGACATCAGGCTGACAGCTGAAAACTTCCCGATATCGGAGTATTATAAAACAGAGGAGACGCTTACTTCCCTCGGTACCGGAGAGGCCCTTGTGACTGCGCTGAATGAGAAGGGTATTCCAACACCTCTGGCGGTGATGATGGTGCGTGCCCCGATGAGCAGGATGGATATCCTTGCCCCGGAGGAGCTTGAATCGATCAACAGGTCATCACAGCTTGTTACGAAATACTCGCGGGTTGTTGACCCTGACAGTGCTGCGGAGATGCTTGAGAAGAAGATCCAGGCTGCAGAACAGGAAAGAAGTGAATCAGAGGCACGCAGGGCAGACGAAAGGTCGGGCGGGAGGACTTCCCGCACAGGTTCGGTGAGAAGAACCGCGACACACCCTGTTGTGAAGGTGCTTACATCCGCCACATTCATCCGCGGTGTTATGGGCATTCTTACAAGGGCAATGAAAAGATAGGGGGAACTAATAGCGATATCAGTTGTTAAACTTAAAAATGAGAAAAATGAAGAAGATCAACATTGGATTAGTTCTGGTACTCGCCGCAACAGTTTTGTTGGCAGGTTGCGCATCAATGAACAAGACCACCAAGGGAGCAGCTGTTGGAACTGCCGCGGGCGGAGCCATGGGTGCTGTAATAGGCAAGGCTGCAGGTAATACTGCTCTTGGCGCCATAATAGGTGCTACGGTTGGAGGAGCCACAGGTGCCATCATCGGACGTGAGATGGACAAACAGGCCGAGGAGATTGAAAAGACCGTACCCGATGCAAAAGTGGAACGCGTTGGTGAAGGTATCGTAGTTGAATTCAGCAGCGCAGTGCTTTTTGGATTCGATCAGGCAGACCTTTCTGCAGATGCAAAGGCCAATCTCGACAAGCTTGTAACGGTCCTCAACACCTATCCTGACACAAACATCGAGGTACAGGGCCACACTGACAGCAAAGGCAGCGAGACTTACAACCAGAACCTCTCTGTCAAGAGGGCAACCTCGGTATCGGAATACCTGGTGGCCAGGGAGATAACTGCCGGCCGCATTATAACAAAG
>CAZHAI010000263.1:0-3343 GCA_964530645.1 uncultured Rikenella sp.
TACCCCTTCTGTACCATGTCATCCCTGTCCAAAAGCAGGATCCCTACAATTTCAAAGATGTCATCGAGGAATTTGCCCCTTCGTGCAGGTATTATCAGCGAAACCGCCGCGGCTCTCTTTACCCATCGGTTATCTGACTTCGCCCACCTCTTTAGCTCTTCAATATATTCAGGGTATTTCTGGATGAAATCGCCTATTGTATGATTGCACAGGGTGTCGCATGATGCCCAGTTACTGACATAATTATGCACCCACTTCTCGAGTGTGGCGAAGTCCTCCCGGATCAGCCGGGGCCCGAGCTTTTCGGACCATGAGCAGGCAATAAAAGACTCCTCCATCATTCCTGATTCCCATAGAGCGTCGCACAGGGCCAGTATCTCCTCCTTGCTCCTGCCTTTGACCAGTGCGTAATTCTGTCTCGCAATCTCAACGACTGTCTTTGATTTTATACCGTACAGTCTTACCTCTTCTTTGAAAAACCTGAGTCCTGCTTCCTTAGTGTTTTCATCCGACGCCTCGCTTAGCTCCTTCCTGACTTCTTCAAGTATTCCGTTCATGGAGTTGATTTTTTTTATGAGTCAATCCTGCAATCTGGTCTGCATATCTGATTACCTCACCTGCGGCCACATCTATCACAACCGCCCCTGGTATGCCGAATTTTTCAATGACTGCCTCGGTGAGGTTTTTCCTTACGGCGATAATCAGTATCACTCCTGTTTCATGCAGCAGTCCGGTCAGCCTTTCGCTCCACCCCATTCCTCTAAGTTCAAGCGGGCCAATCTCGTCGACGATGACAACATCCTTATCGCGATTAGTCTCAGGGTCAAGGGCCCTGAGCCCTGCTGCAAATCCGTCATCATTCACAGTGAACCGTTCCACTCCCATTGTCTCACTTCCGGTGTGTCTCAGGAATGGAGTCCTCTTCCCGCTGGTTATGTCTGACACATCATACCCTGTTGTTCTTCCATCCTCAACAATTCGCAAAGCGAGGATGCCTCCCGCCCTGACTCCCTTTTCTGCCAGCAGGCCGGTAAGTTTTGCCAGCCATGCGGTCTTTCCTTCCCCGATTGTTCCCGTCACAATGTAGACCTTCTTCACTGACTGCTGCACTTCACTCACCTCATTCAGCCGTCTTTCAACACGGGTTATCATCCTGTTCAGAATTGATACCGGCCTCCTGATGGCCGTCCTAAAGTCAGGCATGTCAGCGATCATCGCCGGCAGGCTGGCGGCAGACAGTTCCAGGGCAAGGGGCAGCTGCCTGAAGCGTGTGTGACTGAATAGGCTTCGTATCTTCGGATTGTACAGCTCCGTGCCAAGAGCCGAGAAACCGACAAGGATTATCACCGCCCTGAAGTTCATCTGTATCCCTATCAGTACCGCCTCGGTGAGGCTGTTCTCCCCTGGCTGCAATGAGGAAAAGACGAGCGCGGACAGCATTGTAATGATCACAAAAGTGATCCAGAATCCAGGTTTCGATAACTGTCTCATGGCACGCTTGTACCTCATCGCCAGTAATATAACCACCGGGATAACCACGATGAGCCACCATATCCAGGGTAGCAGGCTAACAACCAGCAGCATGACGGTTACCAGAAGTATGTCTGCTGCCAGCCATGCGAGTGAATAAATGAACGGCTCATCCTGTTTCCTTTCCCTTGTGCGGATCACTGCCGGCTCATGGAGCGTCTCCTCCGGCGGGATTGAAAGCATCCTGCGGCCTGTTATGATCCCGGCGATGGCGGCGACGGCACCAAAAACAGAATATAAGACAAGCAGCATTATCAAGGGAGCCCAGAAGGCATCAAAACTGAGTTTCAGTTGCTTCTCTGCCCAGTCGGTGAGGCTGGAGTAGATCTCCACAAGGTTTCCCCCATAGAAAATAATCATGTTGAAGACCTTCTGAAACAGGTTCCAGGACATGGCGAGCATAGAGCCAACGATATAGCCCGGGATGGTGCGGCCGAGCAGCCTAACGGAAGCCTCCAGCAGCAAAGATTCTGCAATAATGGCAATCATCGGGCCGAAGATGATCGCGCTGGGCGACATGGCCTTCATTAGCGCGCAAATCAGTCCCGCACGCCAGTAAAGTCCGTGTTCGCGCCAGCGGTAACTGACGGCGATGAGTATGACAAGCGCAATGGCGGTAAGCATGTTTCCGCTGAACGGCACACGCAGGTTATGCAGGAAACTGCCGAGAACAATCTCGGCAGCAGCCCATATAGTGCCGATAATGGATGCCCTGATCCACTTGTCGCTTATGACTGTTCTCTCGCTACTCAAATGACGGATTGAACTTTCCTTAAATCTTTCAGAACGGGTCGCATTCGCGGTAGGCCTCGATGACACGGCGGACGCCCTCAGCCCCCCTGATACTGCGCCCGTGCTCCATGCATATTACCCCCTCATAGTCTCGTGAGAGCAGATAGCTGAAGATGTTTTTGAAGTTGATCTCACCTGTTGTTGGCTCGTTCCTTCCCGGATTGTCCCCGACATGGAAGGCAGTGATCTCATCCCAGCATGCCTCGATATTGGGAATCAGGTTACCCTCGCTGATCTGCTGGTGATACATGTCTTCCACAATCTTAACAGCAGGACTGTCAACTGCCTTGCAAACCTGGTAAGCCTGCGGCATACCCGTCAGCCACAGTCCCGGGTGGTCGCGTAAAGTGTTCAGCGGTTCCAGAGCCAGGGTGATCCCTTCCGGCCCTACCAGGTCAGCACAGTATTTAAGGTTATCAATTACATTCGCCCGCTGGATGTCAGGGTGGATCCTCTCATCATACCTGCCGGGAACTACCAGTGCAGTCTTGAAGCCGGTACGACTGGCAACTTCGATGCCCTCCTCCATTTTCATCGTCAGGAAATCACGCACCTCGCGGTGGGGCAGCACGAAGGAGGTCTTGCCGAAATCTGCATACAGCACCCACGGACCCATCATCAGGCCCATGCGCTGAATTTTTGTGGCTATCCTCTCCTGCTCCTCCACCGGGCGGCCTGGCAGCCCGTTGTCAAAGAGAGCCCTGAAGCCCTTGTCGGCAAGGAACTGGATATTGTCAACCGGGTCTTCGCTGCCGCTCAGTTCGCGGAACATCCCTATTGACGGTGCGTAT
The DNA here is from genome assembly GCA_964530645.1 of uncultured Rikenella sp. Taxonomy (GTDB): domain Bacteria; phylum Bacteroidota; class Bacteroidia; order Bacteroidales; family VadinHA17; genus SR-FBR-E99. The sequence continues at coordinate 3,114 of CAZHAI010000263.1, forward strand.
GCCAGCCTGAAAGGCTTGTCGGCGTCCGGAACAGAGGAGGAACGGCTTCTCCCCGTCAGAAGCAAAGGGGCAGAGAAAAGCGCCGCACCGGCTGCTGTTGCTCCCCTCAGGAAACTGCGTCGTGATCTTGTATCCATAATGATAGTTTGTTTCTGTCTGACCGGCAGGCGCATACTTTTATTCACATCCGCCGGGGACTGGTTTTCTTCTTGGCCTGGGCCGGTGTTCTC
>CAZHAI010000264.1:0-3290 GCA_964530645.1 uncultured Rikenella sp.
AGTGAAGTCAGCGGTCGGCAGTCGGCAATTGGCAGTCAGCAGTCGGCAGTCGGCAGTCGGCAGTCGGCGGTCGGCAGTCGCCAGTCTCTGGTTGGATGAATGACTGGAGACTGGAGACTGCAGACTGGAGACTGATTCATGGCCGTAGGCCATAAAGCATTGTAGAACACATGGCTACCCCAGACCGTTGCTCGTAGAGCATAAAGCATTGTAAATGAACGACAAACACAAAATACTGGCCGTCGACGACGAGGAACCCATCCTCGAAATCCTCTCGTTCAACCTCGAGGGTGAGGGCTATACCGTTGACACCAGCCTCTCCGCCGAGGAGGCGATGCGCAAAAACCTTCCCTCCTATGACCTCTTTATCCTCGACGTGATGATGGGACAGGTATCCGGTTTTCGCCTTGCGGAAAAAATCAGGAAAGAACTGGCCCTCTCCACCCCGATCATCTTCCTCACAGCAAGGGACACGGAAAACGACAGGATCACAGGGTTCAACCTCGGGGCCGACGACTACCTGGCCAAACCATTCAGCGTCAGAGAGCTGATGGCAAGGGTGAAGGCTGTCCTGCGCCGCTCCGCACCGTCACGGGTGACAATGGAGACAGTGGCAGGGTCTTTTACGGTTGACACTGAAAATAATCTCATACTCACCGACGGCAAACCCATTGAGCTTACGCGAAAAGAGTACGAGATTCTTTCCCTCCTGATCCGCAACGAGGGCAAGATATTTCCGAGGAACGAGATACTCGCCCGTGTTTGGGGTGATGACGTGATTGTCACTGACCGTACAGTGGACGTCACAATTGCCCGAATCCGCAAAAAACTGGGAGAGCGGGGTAATATGATCAGGAACAAATCGGGATACGGTTATTATTTAGGTGAATGAAAAATGAGTCCCATGACAAAAACTATAAGCTTCAGACGCAGACTATTTCTTTATTATTTCGGCATATTCCTGCTCTTCACGGTACTGATTCTCGGATTTCAGTATCACCGTGAAAAGGCAATAAGGATATCCGCCCTGAATTCCAGGCTGAGCGACATGGCACAGCTGGTTGACAACTACATAAGGGCAAACTCGCTCAATGAGACAGGAAACTACCGGCTGACTGATTCAATTTTTAACCTGATACCTGTACCTGATCTTCGTGTTACGGTTATTGCAATCGACGGCAAGGTGCTGTATGACAGCTCTGTTGACGACTGGTCATTGATGGAAAACCATCTCACAAGGCCCGAGGTGGGCAAATCACTTTACTCTCCGTATGGTACCGCCGTACGCCATTCGGAATCAACCGGCAAGGATTATTATTATCTGTCGAGGTACTTTAATACCCATTATGTACGGCTGGCTGAAGAATACAACATCAACATCACGGGATTCCTGAAGCGTGAAAGGATATTCCTGGTCTTCATGACAATTGTTTTTGCCGGCATCTGGGCGCTTCTGGCAGCTGTGACCCGCCGGATGGGAAAAAGCATTACAATGATCCGCGATTTTGCAGCCAGGATGCGCCGCGGCGAAGGAAATGACCCTTCAATCATATTCCCGAAGAATGAGATAGGTGAGACAGGAAAGGAGATCGTCAGGATCTATAATAACCTGGCCCGTAATACATCTGAACTGAGCCTCCAGAAGGAGAAGCTCTTCAGGCACCTGCATGTGCTCAACGAGGGTGTGGCATTTTTTTCCGCCGACCGCCAGGTTGAACTCTCCAACAGCCACTTCATGGTTTTCCTCAACGCCCTGACAGGCGAACACACACTTAAACCGGAAGGATTCATTGATCATCCGCTATTCAGCGGGATAAGGACCTTCCTCGACAGCAACCAGCACAACCCATCCGGAAAACACGACAATTCATCAACAGAGCTGAGGATGGAAAGGGGAGGCAGACACTTTGCAGTAAGGTGCATCCTCTTCAATGACAACAGTTTCGAGATAGTGATCACCGATATCACCCGGACAGAACAGAACAAGGCGATGCGGCAGCAGATGACATCGAACATCGCGCATGAGCTCAAAACCCCGATTGCCTCGGTAAGAGGATATATCGAAACATTAATCGTCAACAGGGACCTCGACGAGGAGAAACGCAATCATTTCCTTGAGAAGGCTCTTGGACAATCGACCCGTCTGACTGACCTGATCAACGACATAGTGACACTGAACAAGCTTGACGAGACAGGCAGCAACTTCCCGTTTGAAGAGGTTGACATAACAGCCGTTGTGAAGGAGGTCCGTGACAATCTCATGACCGACCTCAACAGGAGGCAGATGACAATGGATATCAGTATTGATGAGGGTGTGAAGGTCACCGGAAACAGGTCGCTTATTGTATCAGTAATCCAGAACCTGCTTGAGAACGCTATCTCCTATGCGGGAGAGAATGTCACTGTCACCGTAAGGAGCCTGCCCGGTGAGCCGGGTTACCGCACCTTCTCCTTTGCAGACAATGGTATCGGTATCCCGGAGGAGCACCAGGAGCGGATCTTCGAGCGGTTCTACAGGATTGATGACGGGCGTTCGCGCAAGAGCGGAGGTACCGGCCTCGGGCTGGCCATTGTGAAGAATGCCATCCTGCTGCACAAGGGAGAGATCTCGGTCCGCAACCGTCCCGGTGGCGGCGCAGAGTTTATCTTCTCTCTGCCGGCGTAGAGTGAGTGTCTGCGGATTGGGTCCGGCTCAGGTTGAGGGTTTGCGGATTGGGTCCGGCTTCTCAGCCAATTACAAGTGCAATATTTTCCCTCTTTCCTGCCCGGCCTATAAGTGCAGCCTCCGGGTGACCTGATGCGTGAAGGTCACGGAGCAGTTCCGACACCTTTTCCGGTGCCACCGCCATCAGCAGCCCCCCTGAAGTCTGGGCGTCATGGGCTATCATCTTAAGGTTATAATCAATATTATCGTCAAAACGCGTCTCTCCCTCGGTATAGTCCAGGTTGCGGAATGCGGCACCAGGGATGCACCCCTGTCCTGCAAGGTCGTAAGTGCCGTCAAGCAGAGGAACCTTATTCAGATCGATTCTGATTGTCACCCCTGATGCCCTTGCCATCTTCAGGGCATGTCCCGCAAGTCCGAATCCGGTAATATCTGTGGCGCCGCGCACGCCGTACCTCTGCATCAGTGCTGCCCCCTCCCTGTTAAGCTGCTTCATGGCACTGACAGCCGCCTCAAGCTGATCCGGGGAGGTCATCTTCATCCGATGGCCTGCAAGCAGGATCCCCGTCCCCAGCGGTTTTGTAAGAATGAGCTCGTCGCCCTCCCTCACCCCGGAGTTTGTAAT
>CAZHAI010000265.1:0-3264 GCA_964530645.1 uncultured Rikenella sp.
ACCACCCCGCAGGAAATTGCGTTGAATGACGCCCGCAAGGCTTCGTCGATGTTCATGAATCCAGATCTTAAGGTACCCATCCTGGGGGTTGTGGAGAACATGTCATGGTTTACCCCGGCGGCACACCCTGAGGAGCATTACTATCTCTTTGGCAGGGGCGGCGGAGCGAAGCTGGCGAAGGAGTATGACACGAATCTGCTGTGCCAGATACCCCTGGTACTTGAGGTAGGCGAGGCTGCTGAGGCAGGCCGCACGGTCTTCCAGCAGACAAACAAGACAGCCGTCGAGGCTTTTGAGACCCTGGCCGGACAGGTCATGGAGGCAACAGAAAATCTGAAATCCAACAAATAAGAATTTTAAATAAAATGAAAAAGACAGACGTTTTGGTTATTGGCGGCAGTGCTGCCGGAATGGTGGTCTCTCTAACAGGCAAGGCTACTTATCCAGAGAGGAGCTTCACAATGATCAAGAAGCAGAAGGACGTTATGGTGCCGTGCGGCATACCGTACATCTTCGGAACACTTGACAGCTCCCAGCTTAATATCATGCCGGTTGACAACATGATGGAAAAGGCAGGTGTCACTTCACTTGTAGGAGAAGTTGTTGCCATTGACAAGGGGGCAAAGAGCGCAAGGCTGGCTGACGGTGAGATCATAGAATATGAAAAGCTGGTACTCGCAACCGGATCAACTCCCGTAGTCCCCAGATGGCTCAAGGGTGGCGACAAGAAAAACGTGTATACTGTTCCAAAAGACAGGATTTATCTTGATGAGATGAAGGAGAAGCTTGCCGGATGCCGCCGAGTGGTTGTAATCGGAGCCGGATTCATTGGAGTGGAGTTTTCGGATGAGTTCACAAAGCACGGTCATGAAGTTGTGCTGGTTGAGAAGCTTACTCATATTCTTGCACTTGCCTTTGACCCGGAGCTGTCAGAGAAGATTGAGGCGTTGCTTAAGGATCGCGGAGTGAATGTCAGGACTGGAACCGGGGTCACCGAGATTATCGGTGAGGATACTGTCAGGGGTGTTAAACTGGAGAATGGCGAAGTCATAGATGCTGATGCCGTAGTGCTCTCAATGGGTTACCTGCCGAATTCAGGATTGGCTAAGGATTCAGGCATCTATGTTGATGAAAGCGGTTTTATTGCAGTGGACGAGTACATGCGTACACATGAGCCTGATGTTTTTGCAATAGGTGACTGTGCACAGAAGCGCGATTTCGTCACCCGTCGCCGTGTTCCTACAATGCTTGCATCAACGGCATGTGCCGAGGCGCGTATTGCAGGAATGAACCTTTACAGCCTTAATACAGTCAAGACATTCTCGGGGACCATTGCCATTTATGCCACAGCCATTGGAGATACAGGTTTTGGTACGGCAGGACTGACTGAGGCCACTGCCAAAGCAGAGAATATTGAAGTTCTGACCGGGTTGTTTGAAGGAATAGACCGCCATCCAGGGACGTTGCCCGGCGCTCACAAGCAGGCTGTCAAGCTCATTGCTGCCTGCAACTCGGGTGTCATCATCGGTGGAGAGGTCATCGGTGGACTCAGTGCAGGTGAGCTGACAAACGTTATTGGTATGATCATTCAGAACAGGATGACAATCAACTCGCTGCTTATCACCCAGATAGGCACACACCCGTTGCTTACCTCCTCACCTGCAGCCTACCCGCTCATCAAGGCAGCAGAGATCATCGACAAGAAGATGAGGGGGAGGTAGACTCACCAGTCTAAAGTCCGCAGTCTACAGTCCGCAGTCATTTATTAGTTGATTGACTGCTGACTGCCGACTGCCAACTGGCGACTCCCTACTTCAGATAGCTATCCAGGAACTCGAAGTATTCCTTCTGCCAGATGACTGAGTTCTGCGGCTTGGTGACCCAGTGACTCTCGTTCTCAAAGAAGAGAAGCCGTGCCGGCACACCGCGCAGTATGGCTGAGTTGAACGCCTCCATTGACTGGCTGTAGGGTATGCGGAAATCGTTTGCCCCGGTTATTATCAGGATGGGCGTATCCCACTTGTCAATCATCGTATGAGGTGAAAAGTTGTTGTATCCCGGAGGCTGCGGCTTGTACCAGGGTGCACCCTGGTAATCCTTATTCGGGTACCAGTACTCCTCGGTGGAGCCGTACTCGGCAATTGTATTATAAACGCCGCAGTGCGACACGAACGCCTTGAACCTCTTGTTGTGCATTCCCGCGAGGTAGAAGACTGAGTAACCGCCGTAGCTTGCACCAACGGCGCCCAGCCGGTCCTTGTCGACGAACGGCTCCTTCGCCATTGCGTCAATACCATCAAGATAGTCCTGCATGTTCTTACCGCCGTAATCACCGGAGATCTGTTCACGCCAGTAACTTCCGAAGCCTGAGTTGCCGCGACGGTTGACAGCCACAACAATATAGCCGTTTGCTGCCATCATCTGGTAGTTCCAGCGGTAGCTCCAGCTCTGCCCGAGGGGTCCCTGCGGCCCGCCCTTGCAGTAAAGCAGCGCGGGGTATTTCTTTGAAGGGTCAAAGTCAGGCGGATAGATGATCCACATCTGCAGGTCCTTGCCATCCTTGGTCTTGATGTAACGTTCCTCACTTTTGCCCATCTTTATGTTCTCATAAATATGGCCGTTGACATCGGTGATCATCGAGAACTGCCCGTTGGACATATCCACCTTTGCCACCTCGGTGGGGCGTGCCATCGACTGAATACCTGCTACCAGGATGTTGTTTTTCAGTTGAAGCGGACCCATGTCATAATCGCCTTCAGTCATCTTATTGATACTGCCATCAGCCAGTGAAATCTTAAAGACGGGCTGTCTGCCCAGGTAAGGGCTTGTGAACCATATCTCACCGGTTCCGTTCCACTGGATATTGCCAACATTGTAGTCCCATCCTTCAGAAACCCATCTACGTTCGCCGGAGGCAATATTGTAGACGAAGAGCCTTTCAAGGTCCGACTCATAACCCTCTTCCTCCATACTCGGGTAAGCTATCATCGAACCATCAGGGGAGAACACAGGCGCCTTGTCGTATCCCATGTTTCCTTCCGTTATGTTCTTCTCCTCACCGGTGGCCACGTCATGCAGGTATATATCCGTGTTCGTGCTGAGCGAATAGGCCTTGCCCGTCAGTTTCTTGCAGGCATAAGCGATATACTTCCCGTCATGGCTCCACGCGATATCAGCCTCATCGAACCACGGGGCATCAGGAGCATCAAAACGCTGTCCCTCCATGATATCCTTCTCGTTGCTGATGGCGGTGCCGTCGAAGGA
>CAZHAI010000266.1:0-3257 GCA_964530645.1 uncultured Rikenella sp.
GGTTAAGTGCATTGTCATGGCAAAAGAGACGGTAGGCCTGCTCAATGGCTTTCGATTCCCTGCCTCCCGGGTGGTAGATGTAGCCGAACATCCTGCCGTTTTTCCATCTCGCGTCCTTCGATTTAAGGCCTGTAATCTCCGACAGCACAGCATCTGCATCAAGGCCCGTTTCGGGGAACCGGACAACCCGCTTGTTCATGGGGTAACTTTTTTAGGTGATTGTTGTTATAATCAAAGTTAGGCCATCCGAAAGGCGATGTCAAGTAGCTGATTTATATATTTATCGTTATTTTTGTGGCCTGAAAAAGAGTAATATGACCAGATTGAAATCACTGACATTCTCAGCGTTGCTGCTGATATCCATTACAATAGCGAACGCCCAGGTTCTTGAACCGGTCTCCTGGACCTTCAAGAGCGAGAAGACGGCTGAAAAGAGCTATGACATCATTATGACCGCTGCTATCGATGACACCTGGCATCTTTATGCAATGGATCTTCCCGAAGGCGGGCCCGTTGCCACCAGCTTCACCTTTGAACCGTCGGGAGCATACACCCTTGATGGCAAACCGGTGGCTGTCAATAAGCCTGAGGTTAAGTTTGACAACAGCTTCGGGATGGACATTGGAATGCACAGCGGCACCACCGAATTCAGGCAGAAGATAACTGTAACGGAGTTGCCGGTAACCGTCAGCGGTTTCGTGACCTTCATGTCGTGCGATGATTCGCAGTGTCTGCCTCCGCGTGATGTTGAGTTCTCGGTAGTTTTAGAAGGCGATGCCACGCCGTCAGTTGATTCAGCTACCGGTTCACTTGCTTCCGCTTCTGACGGAGTTTCAGTGACTGATGCTCCGGCCGGCAAGTCCGGCAAGGGATTCCTGAAATTCTTCCTTCTTTCAATGCTTGCCGGTCTGGCCGGTATTCTCACTCCGTGCGTATTCCCGATGATACCGATGACAGTTGCGTTTTTCTCCCAGGGTGGCGGCTCAAAGGGTTCTGCAATTGGCAAGGCGCTGATATTCGGTCTCTCAATAGTACTTCTTTACTCATCCCTCGGCATAATAGTATCACTCACAAGCGCTGGTGCCGGGTTTGCTAATACACTCAGCACTCACTGGATTCCGAACCTGCTGTTCTTCACTCTTTTCCTGGTGTTTGCAGCATCATTCTTCGGTGCGTTCGAAATAGTGCTTCCATCAAAATGGGTCAGCTCAACTGACTCGAAGGTAGACAGGGGAGGAGCGCTGGCTGCCTTCTTCCTTGGACTGACGACAGTTCTGGTATCCTTCTCATGCACCGGCCCGATAGTGGGAGCGCTGTTGGTGGAAGCCGCCTCTGGCGACGTGCTGCGTCCTACAATTGGCATGTTCGGTTTCGGGCTTGCATTTGCACTGCCCTTCACCCTCTTTGCCCTCTTCCCCTCATGGCTGAACAAGATGCCAAAGTCGGGCGGCTGGCTCAACTCGGTAAAGGTTGTGCTGGGCTTCATAATGCTGGCATTCAGTCTTAAATTTGCATCAACAGTCGATACAGTCTATAACCTCGGCATACTCTCAAGGGACGTATACCTGGCAATATGGATTGTACTCTTCGTGCTGCTTGGCATTTACCTGATGGGCAAGATCAAATTCTCACATGACAGCGATGTGCCTCACATCGGGATCTTCAGGCTGGTACTCATCATTGCATCGTTCACCTTCGCACTCTACCTCCTGCCGGGTCTCTTCGGGGCGCCGCTGACGCGAATCTCTTCGCTCCTGCCTCCGCGCGAGACATCGGGATTCAACCTGCTGAAGGCGATTAGTGAGAACCGGGGCACGGCGCCGGGACTGGTGACCACGACCTCGTCATCGCTTTGCGAAGAACCTAGATACGCTGATTTTCTTCATTTTGAATACGGGCTTGAGGGTTATTTCGACCTGGAACAGGGGCTGGCATGCGCGAGGGAGCTCGGCAAGCCGGTGCTGATTGACTTCAAGGGCCACGCCTGCGCAAATTGCAAGGAGATGGATGCGCGCGTATGGTCAGATACCGGTGTACAGCAGAGGCTGAGAGACAATTTTGTGCTGGTTGCCCTTTATGTTGACGACCGGACGAAACTGCCGGAGAACGAGGTGTTCGTTTCAAAGGTCGATGGCAAGGAGAAAAAGACGATTGGCAAAAAGAATGAGGATATTGAAATCTCGATGTTCAATACAAACACACTCCCGCTTTATGCAATTGTTGACCCGTCAGGCAAGCCGCTGATTGAGACCCGTGGTACCGACTTTGACATCCAGGCCTATATAGACTGGTTGGACAGGGGTGCTGAGGCGTACAGCAATAAGTAAGTGCCGGCGGGCGCTTTCAGGCGCCGTATAACTTTAAGGAGCCGGTCCGCGAAGGGCCGGCTTTTTGCTGCCCGACAGCCTGGTCAGCGCCCCTTTTATGTTCTGCAGTACATAGTAAGCCCGTATCAAAATAAAGGTGTACATTTATGGTAATATTAAAAGTGTAAATAATACATTTAAAAATCATGAGGAAGAGTGCAGTTGTTTTACTTTCCGGTGCGTTACTGGCGGGATCGGTCATGCCTACGGAGGTGAGTGCCCAGAAAGCTATTCAAAATCAGGATGATGTATGGGCCGGACCGGTGACCGAATGGCCCAGGGTGATCCCCGCCAGAATCAGGGACGGAGAGAACAGGGACCTTTTTGTGATGACACTTGGCGAGGTCAACACGTCTTTATCGCAGGGCAGTTTTGACCCGGTGAGAGATCAGATCACCCTAAAGGACGGGACGGTCATCACCAACTACTACCGTGATTCACTCGGAGTAAAATTCTACAAGCCGCTCTCAAAGGAGATATTTCCGCTGCCTCCCTCAGGGTTGTGCACATGGTACTACTACTACCAGCATATCACCGACAGGGAGGTAAGGCTCAACACAGACTGGATAGCCGATAACCTGAAACCATACGGAGCTGAATATGTCCAGGTGGATGACGGTTGGCAGGCCCTGTCAGCTGCCGGGAGGAAGGGTTCGCGTGACTGGACCGGGTTTGATCCGAACTTCTCCGGGGGAATGGCTGACCTGGCGTCCTACATTAAGTCGAAAGGTCTGGTTCCGGGGATCTGGATTGCACCCCACGGCCAGTCGAATGCGGAAGTGGTTAAGCAAAATCCAGGTGTGTTTATCCTGAAGCCCGACGGTACCTCTCCCTCGAAGACCTGGGAGGGCGACTGGCTTCTTGATCCGACATCCGATGCAGGCAAGAAGT
>CAZHAI010000267.1:0-3228 GCA_964530645.1 uncultured Rikenella sp.
CCTCCCGGTGGTCAAACCCGAGATCATTGCCGATCCTTTCGACGAGGCCAACGAGGTTTTTGCCCAGCAGGTAATGCCATGTATCTTCGGGCAGATCCCAGTCCTTCATCTGGCTGAATCGCTCTGCGATATCAACAGGGAGGTCACGGCCAAGCCTTTCGAGCATCTCAGTAGTAACCGGGATGGGCTGTGAATCAGTATCGGGATACATGCGGTCACGACCCGGCAGTACCCTCTCAAACATTGTTGTTCCGTCCTCAAACGACTTGCGGGTCTCGTTGGGTACACCCTCCAGGGCGAGGCGGATACGCTCCTCCACCGTCTCAAGTGCTGTGGGGATGTCTTCAGCCGGCCCCCATAATATCAACTGAGCATCATCCGGAGCAGCCGAGAGCCAGATGGCAACCTCCGGGAAGAGATTGTTGAAGTTCACGTCGGCTGTCTCCTCATTGTGAATCATATTCGGCTTCTCGATGCACGCTATCACCTTGAGTCTGTCGCTCAGTTCGTCGGCAAATATCCGGCCGGGCTGCGTGAAGTGCGACAGGATGCCACGGCAGCCCGGGAGGTTCACCGCAATAACCTTCTCCCTGCGGTCAAGCGCCGCACGTACCGGTGCAAAATGAAACTCCTTCTCCTTCTCAGTTATCTCCTTTGTTTTCAGTGACCATGCGGCAGGGTCAGCGATTAACTTCTGCAGCTTTGAGCGGATATTTAGCAGCGCGTACTGCCGGAATGCTTCGTTATGGGAGAGCTCCGGGATCCACCTGATGTGTGCCACACCCTTGATCTCAACCCTGCTCCCGCCCTCACAGCTGACGTTTACATCCTCGCGTGCAGCGCCAATACCGGTACGCACCTTACCGGTGCTGCGATTGAGGAACCTTATGTACTCAGCGGCCTCGGCAAGCTCATCAGGAGTCAGGCAATCCGGGTAGGTCACCGTTTCTATCAGCGGCATGCCCAGCCGGTCAGTCTTGTAAATACGCTTATGCCCTATATCAGATACCTCGCGGCATGAGTCCTCTTCCAGGCTGAGCTGTATGAGCCGCACCTTCTTGTTTTTGAGCTGCAACTCGCCCTCAACGCTTATTATGGCGGAGCGCTGAAAGCCGGTGGGGATGCTCCCGTCAAGGTACTGCTTCCTTGTAATGTGTATCTCACCGACAATGTTCATCTTCGCCGCCAGTGCGATGCTTATTGCAATATCAACCGCCTCCCTGTCAACAGGAAACGGTGGTGTATCATCAACCTCATAGGTGCAGGCTGTAATATTATTTATCCGGTAGGTGATCTCCTTCCTGGTTCTAAACTCCATCAGAGCGGTGCCGTCATAGACTCCCATCTCGCTCAGTGTGGGCCTCATATGACGTATTACCTCAGCATCATATTCGTCATGATCATGGTATATGCCCGCCGGACAACGGCAGAAGAGCTTGCTCTTTGTTCGCAGTTGCTGGTGCACCTCAAGGCCCGACTTGAAACCTATTCGCTTATAATCATTAAGTGTTGCCTCGCGGCGACTGACATAACCGATCTCCTCTCTGGTCTGCTTGCAGTTCTTTTTTGGGTCAATTGGGGACATATTCCGGGACATTGCCTCTGCAATTTACATACAAGCCCGGAGAATTGGAAGTGCCCGAATAAAGAAAGTTTGCGCTACTTGAAGCGCCCTTCTGTTTTATTGCCTGAAGATTAAAATTATGTTGCAAACAGGGTATTGTGATTTACAAAATTAACAGTGCAACAAAAAATTGGCATTTGCATTAAATTGCATCCAACTTAATATTTTTAAGTTTGTAAAGATTTGATAATCAGTCGTAACGTATGGCCTTGACGGGTGTGATCCGTGCAATCAGCTGAGATGGGATAAGAAGCATCAGGATGATAGCTATCATCGTCCCGACGTTAAGTAGCACGATGTGGAGTGGATCGAGGTTGATGGGGACGGACTTCAGGTAGTACGAGGAGGGGTCAAGGGCAATCATCTCTGTCTTCTGTTGCAGAAGCGACAGTCCGATCCCGATTGCATTGCCCCAGAGAAGCCCTTTTGCAGTCAGCCACGCAGCCTGGTAAAGAAAGACATTCCGGATAACCTTGTTACCGGCGCCGAGTGCTTTCAGTACACCGATCATATTAGTCTTCTCAAGGATCAGAATAAGCAGTCCGGATATCATGTTGAAGCCAGCCACCAGGATCATCAGCACCAGGATGATTATCACGTTGGTGTCCTGGAACCCCAGCCAGTCGAATATTTGCGGGTATCGACCCCGGATGTTTGTCACCTTGAGCTGATCTTCCTCCTCTGCCACGCGATAGCCGACGGCATCGCGGACGACATCGGTCATATAGTCGAGGTTATCAAAGTCATTTATGAAGATCTCGAATCCGCTCACCTGGTCGTCGGTCCACCCGTTCAGGCTCCTGATGTGGTTTATGTCGCAGAAGAGGTAGGTCTTATCGAACTCCTCGAGGCTTGTCTCATATATTCCACAGATTGTAAACTTGCGCATGCGGGGCGGGTCCTGTACGAAGAACATCGCGAAGGAGTCCCCGAGCTTCAGCCCGAGCATGTCGGCTACCTTTTTTGAGATGACAACATCGTCGGTTCGTGCAGTATCACTGACACTTACAGTCTCCCCTTCCACCATGTTCGACCTGAAGAAACTCCAGTCGTAGTCGCTGCCGATGCCCTTGAGCACAACGCCCTGAATATTCTCATCGGTCTTGATAATTCCGGCCTTCATTGCAAAGACCTGGATGTTTTTGATTCCGGGGTGGCCCTGTACCTTTGAGACGAAGGCCTGTGCTGAGCTGACGGGGACGGTCTCGTAGGAGAGATTGGCATCGAAATTGACCACCTGGATGTGTGCCCCGAATCCTGCCACCTTGTCGCGTATCTGCATCTTGAACCCTGTGAGAATGGCTACCGCGAGGATCATCACCGCCAGCCCCAGGGCAATCCCGATGATGGCAATAACGTTGATGGGCCTCGAGAAGGCCGTTCCACTGTTCCGGTCTCTGATCAGGCGGCTCGCTATGAAGGTACTGATTGACATCCGGGCAAAATTAAGAATTAAGACGAAGTCACGTCAACCCCGATTACATATCTTTACCGGAAACCAGACAGAAATTAAGAAACATTATCTGCTTCACGACTGAAGACCGAAGTTTGAAAACCGAAGACTGAAGACGTCTGTCTACTTGATATTCCTGTAGTGCTCGTAG
>CAZHAI010000268.1:0-3227 GCA_964530645.1 uncultured Rikenella sp.
GATAGTGACAGAACAAGATCACCCAGGCCGTCCGGGGGGAGACCGGAAGGTGACAGACCGAGATCAGCCAGGCCGTACGAGCGGAGACCGGATGGTGACAGAACAAGATCACCCAGGCCGTACGAGCGGAGACCGGAAGGTGACAGACCGAGATCAGCAAGGCCGGCTGCAGGGAGACCTTCAGGTGCAAGAAAGAAAAGCGTTAAGCCGGTTGCATCCAGGGATCCCAATGAACCGGTCAGGCTCAATAAATTCGTCGCCAACAGCGGCGTATGCGCCAGGCGCGAAGCCGATGAACTGATAAAACAGGGATACATATCGGTCAACGGGAAGAAGGTTACCGAGATGGGCGTCAAGGTCATGCCCGGAGATAAAGTGGAGTACAAGGGCAAACTGCTAACACCCGGAAAAAAAGTTTACATACTTCTCAACAAGCCCAAAGGGTACGTGACAAGTACAAAAGACCCGCATGCCGAGGTCACCGTTCTCGACCTCGTGAAGGATGCCACCACCGAACGCATCTATCCCGTAGGCAGGCTTGACAAGGCAACCACCGGGGTGCTGCTGCTGACAAACGACGGTGACCTTGCAGGAAAACTCACGCACCCCTCATACGGGGCCGGAAAGGTATACCACCTGTTTCTTGATAAGGAGGTCACAAAGCATGACATGGAGACAATAGTCAGCGGAGTGACGCTTGAAGACGGAATAGTAAGTGCCGACGCAATTTCCTATCCCGATCCTGCCGACCATACCCAGGTAGGAATAGAGATCCATTCAGGCCAGAACAGGGTTGTGAGACGCATCTTCGAGTCACTCGGGTACAAGGTCAGGAAACTCGACCGCGTAAGCTTCGCCGGCCTGACAAAAAAGAACCTGCAGCGAGGACACTGGCGTGAGCTGACACCCAAGGAGGTGAGCATGCTCAAGAGGGGCATCATAAAATAAGCACCAGCCATGGCACACAGGTCAGGATTCGTCAACATACTCGGAAACCCCAATGTCGGGAAATCGACACTGATGAACGTGCTCGTCGGTCAGAAGCTCTCAGTAGCAACCGCAAAGGCACAGACCACGCGCCACAGGATCATGGGCATACTAACCGGGGAGGACTACCAGATCATCTATTCAGACACCCCTGGAATACTCAACCCGAAGTACAAGCTCCAGTCGGCCATGATGAAATCCGTCGAGTCTGCACTCGATGACGCCGACCTTATCATATATGTCACGGATGTTGTGGAGAAGGCATCGAAGAATGAGGATCATCTCATGCGCATCCTCGCCTCTCCTGTGCCAAAATTAATAGTAATCAATAAGATAGACCTGACAACCCAGGAGGAACTGGAGAAGATGGTGGAGAGCTGGAATGTCACGGCACCCGGCGTTCCCGTTCTTCCGGTTTCGGCTATCAAAAAGTTTAATACCGACCTTCTGCTTCGCGAGATCATCAGCCGCCTGCCGGAAGGACCGCCATACTTTCCGGAAGACCAGCTTACTGACCGCTATGACCGTTTCTTCGTCACTGAGATCATAAGGGGGAAGATCTTCGAGACATACCAGCAGGAGATACCCTATTCGGTTGAAGTTGAGATAGAAAGCTATAAAGAGGAGCCTGCCCTGAACAGGATAGGGGCTGTCATTTACGTTGCCCGCGACAGCCAGAAGGGGATCATAATCGGCCATAAAGGATCCATGCTGAAGAGGGTTGGCACAGCCGCAAGGAAAGATATGGAGGAATTCCTCGGAAAGAAGGTCTTCCTCGAACTCTATGTAAGAGTTGCACACGAGTGGCGCGACAACCCGCGTATGCTCAAAAAATTCGGTTACCTGTAGATTTAAATTCAAATGAGCAAGATAGCAGCAATAGTAGGCAGGCCCAATGTGGGCAAATCAACCCTTTTCAACCGTATGACGGAGAGTCGTGCGGCAATAGTAAACGAGGAGAGCGGCGTAACCCGCGACAGGCACTACGGGAAATCGACCTGGAACGGGGTGGATTTCTCCGTCGTCGATACCGGAGGGTTCGTGGAGAACTCAGACGATGTATTCGAGAGCGAGATAAACAGGCAGGTGAAGCTGGCAATCAGCGAGGCTGACGTGATAATCTTTATGGTTGACGTAGAAACCGGGATTCATGATCTCGACAAGGCCGTGGCGGAGATGCTTCGCAAGGTGCAGAAGAAGGTTATCCTCGTGGTAAACAAGGTCGACAACAATAAACGGCTGCTTGATGCCGCAGAGTTCTACGGACTCGGGCTGGGCGAATTCTTTCCGATCAGTTCCGCAAACGGCAGTGGCACCGGCGATTTGCTTGACGAGATAGTGAAGCATCTTCCTGATACCGCCGAAGAACCAGATGAGGAGATCCCCAGGGTGGCCGTTGTAGGACGCCCGAATGTCGGAAAATCATCACTGGCAAACACCCTCCTTGACGAGGAGAGGAATATCGTCACCCCGGTGGCAGGCACAACACGAGACTCAATTCACAGCCTCTACAATAAGTTCAACTACCGCTTCCTGCTAATTGACACTGCAGGCCTGCGAAAGAAGGCGAAGGTGGAGGAGGATATCGAATTCTACTCGGTCCTCAGATCGGTAAGATCAATAGAAGAATGTGATGTATGCCTGCTGCTCATCGATGCCACACGCGGGATTGAATCGCAGGATCTGAGCATCCTGAGCATCATCCAGAAAAACAACAAGGGATTGGTCCTCCTTGTGAATAAATGGGACCTGGTTGAGAAGGACCAGAACAGCACCAAACGCTTTGAGGAGGAGATCAGGTCAAAGACAGCGCCATTCACTGACTACCCCATCCTTTTCATTTCAGCCATCACAAAACAGAGGGTCCACAAGGTGCTTGAACTGATAATGACAGTATATGAGAACAGGCGTAGGAAGATTCCCACATCAAAGCTCAATGAGGTCATGCTCAAGTATGTGAATGACACGCCCCCACCCTCACTCAAGGGGAAACATGTAAAGATCAAATATGTGACACAGCTGCCCTCGGCATACCCCGCTTTTGCCTTCTTCTGCAACCTGCCACAGTACATAAAGGAGCCTTATAAACGATTTGTGGAGAACAGGCTCAGGGAGAGCTTTACTCTGACAGGAGCACCTGCCAGGATATTCTTCAGAAAAAAATAAATACATTTGGTGTGATTTTTGCTGCGAAAGCAATAAGTAAGGAGATGAAGAATCTTGTCATCATATCGGTTACA
>CAZHAI010000269.1:0-3217 GCA_964530645.1 uncultured Rikenella sp.
CCTGCATGGCCTGCATCGCGTTTGAAGTCACCTGCCTTGACAGATCATCCCCCTTAACGGTGATTATCGGTGCTGTCAGGTCTTTTGCACGCTGGGTCCCGTACCCAATAACAACAACCTCATCCATAACTGTTGTCTCAGTCGTTAGCTGAACATCAAGGACAGTCTTGTTGCCAACAACAATTTCCCGGGTAATCATCCCCACCATCGAGAAGACAAGCGTATCCGTTGGCAATGAACTTAGCGAGTAAGTCCCGTCAACGTCAGTCATAGTCCCCCTGAAGGTGTTCTTGACCAGAACAGATACCCCGGGCAATGGCAAATTCTGATCATCAACCACCGTTCCCTTTATCGCTGACTGGGCAGAAAGAATGCCCGCTGTAGCGAGGAACAGAAACAGAATTGTGATAATTTCTTTCATTTCGGTCAGATTTTTAACCAAGTTAAGAACTGTATGCCGTCACTTAAACAAATAAGTGCGATGTTTGATTTTCTCAAGTGCAAAATAGTGTACTGTCAGCACCTATACATTACCTCAACAACACTGTCTATATAACTGTTTACCAATCATTTAAAATTGACATACTACAATAGTATAAGAAACGCTGCCGGCAACGTCTCATTTCCGGTGAGGTAAAGGTTGTCAATCCGCTGATTTGCAGCATTACAAAATTCGAAGAATATCTTATATAATTCACACATATATAGAAGTATAGACGGGCAGGTTGCCCGTCTATGCTTCTGTGTCAGCCTGCACAGCAAGGAGAATCTGCGCAGAACCCAATATGAAATGTTTTTAGTATCCCAGAGTGAACTCCTTTTCAGTGGCCGGCACTCCATCCTTCATCCATGCCGGCATAGGCTCTCCCTTTAAATAATGATGGAAGAACTGGGACATCCTCTTTTGGAAATCGATCCTGTTTGGCAGTTTCTGCGCCCAATGCGGTTCGCCGTTATAGTTGAGCAGCCATGCCGGTTTGCCAAGACGCCTCATTGCAATGAAAAACTCAATACCCTGGTACCATGGTACTGCTCCGTCCTGATCATTGGCCATGATCAGGATCGGCGTCTCCACTTTTTCTATTGCAAAAAGCGGCGAGTTCTCCCAGTAGAGATGCGGTGCCTCCCAGATGGTGGCGCCAATTCGACTCTGCTGATGCTCGTACTGCATTGAACGGTTGAAACCCGATTCCCACCTGATCCCGCCGTATGCGCTGTACATGTTCACAACCGGAGCCCCGGATTCAATAGCTGCAAAGAGATTGGTTCGGGTGGCAAGGTAGGCCACCTGGTAACCACCCCAGCTGTGACCCTGGGCACCTATGTGCTTCTCATCCACAAAGCCCCTCTCAATGAGAGACATGATCCCGGGCATGACACAGTTGTATGAGCTCTGGCCGGGATAACCGTCAGTGTAATACACGTCGGGATTGAAAATGAGGTAACCGTTGCTGGTGTAGTAATGATAATCAATAGTAGACCTCCCGGGCTCAGGGACCCTGTGCCTGTTGAGCTCGGTCGAACTCTTCTCGTAGAAGTTCACAATCATCGGGTACTTCTTCGCCGGGTCAAAATTCTCCGGCTTGTAGAGCAACCCCTCAAGCTGCTTTCCGTCAAGCGATGTCCACTTCACCACCTCGGCAGTACCCCACAGGTAATCTTTCTGCTGCGGATTTGCATCGGTGAGCCGCTTCTCGTTGCGGAAAGAGAGGTCTGACAGCAGGTAGTCGGGGAAGAGACCGAAGTTCTCCTTCGTGTAAATGAGACGGTCCGACTTCCTTGCCTTTACCGGGGTGCCCAGTACAAAGTCTCCTCCCTTGAGCTTTACAGGTGCTTCCTTTCTCTTCATGTCAAGCGCGTAAAATCCCTCGCTCCTGCCTGATTCGCTGACTCCGTGGAGGTACTGTTTTACGGAAGGATCAATGTAATCATTGTCGGGATCAAAATCCAGCAGCCTGTACCTGACTCCCTCCTTTCTGCCGTTGATAGTTATGTTCTGCGGAGGGCGTAACCCTGCCGGGTCAAGTGACCAGATATCATATTTGTCGGATACAAGAAAAGCCTTGTCCTCTTTAAGCCATCCTCCTGCAGGGTATGATCCCGGGAGATCAGGAACGTCATTAAGTTCATCCCACACCCTGAGAGTTTTCGGGGTGGTCAGCCTAGCCTCCTTGCCTGATGCAATGTCCCAGGCATACCATGAGCTGTCAGCTTCATGGTACCACGACAGGTATTTGCCAGCCGGAGAGAAGCGCATCCGGGCCCTGAGGTTCTCCTTGATCTTCACTGACTCACCGGTCAAAATGTCGACAATCCATACATCGTTGCCTGCATCGCCTTTCCACATCGACTCGAGGTCATAAGGCAGCGACGATAGTGCGACTGCCTTTGTTCCGTCGCCTTTGTCCGGCAGCACTACATCAGGCATCTCAGCCGTTGCCAGCTGTACCACTTTGCCGCGGTCTGCCTGGTATACTGCCATGTAGTACTTCTTCATGTCACGTGCCTTTCTTACAACCTGGGCGGTGTGCAGGATCCCTTCCGACCAGTGCCAAACGTCGACATTGGCACGATCCTCCTCCAGAACGGTCGTGTCCCTCAGCCTGTACGCCGGTGAAGTACCAAAGTAGAGTCTCGGCGAGTTCTCTGCAAAAATCAGCCTGCCATTCTCGTTTATTATCCATCCTTCAGGAATCCCCGCCGTACCCCTGGTTGCAGCCACCGACGCCAGTCCCTTGCCGTTCCAGTAACACAGTGAAAATGTATTGCCTGCCTTGTCCTTTTCATCAAACGAGAGAATAAAAGCAGCCCTGACTCCATTTTTATCAATACTGAGCTGCCTGTACTTCGCCTTGCCGGTGTAAAGAACACTCTTCTCCCCTTTCCTGAGGTCCATGATCACCACTCCCGGCTCAGTGATGCTGTCCAATCCGGTTGTAGCATACATAAGCTTCTCAGCCTCTTCAGCAAACAGGTATTCCGTTACATATCGGACAGTATCAGTGTTACCGGTAGTCAGGTTCCTGATATACAGCGTGTAACCGTTGTCGGCTGACTCGCTTTTGGGCTTCCTGCCCTTCCCGTTGCCTTTTCCGGCAGATGACCCGGGGGAGGCAGTAGGTGCGGTGGACCCGGCAGCGGTGGCTGTGGGTGCAGGAGACCCGGCAACGGCAGCAGGTGCGGGGGTAGAAGTGAGTGCGGCGGACCCGGCAGCGGG
>CAZHAI010000270.1:0-3217 GCA_964530645.1 uncultured Rikenella sp.
CGCTACGAAGGCAGCTCTTTCATACCAGGAGAAAAAGGAGACAGAAAGAGTCCTGAGACGGCTGCAGAAACAGGTGAATGAGGCTGAGGCACAGATTACAGCCACAGAACAGGAGATAGCAGCAATGGATGCACGTCTTTCTGCCGGAGACCAGGCAGTGATAAGTGACCCGGCGTTCTACAGTTCCTACGATGAAAAGAAAAAGAGACTGGAGAAACTTATGGAACAGTGGGAAGATGCCCATACGGAGCTCGAGAGCTTCCAAACGGAATATATGAACAACAATGATACTGTTTGAAAGAAAATACCCGGTCAACGTCTTTAATACCGATATTACAGGTCGACTCAGTCCCGGAGCACTCTTCAGCTTCTTCGAGGATCTGGCAGGCCGTCATGCTGCAGAACTGGGCTGGGGCCGCGATGACCTGATGGCCTCCGGCGGATACTTCTGGGCTCTGTCACGCATGATAGTCAAAATAGAACACCTTCCGAAGGTATGGGACGAGGTCACCCTTCGTACCTGGCCCCGCGGCACAGAATCGATCTTCGCTCTGCGTGACCTCGAGATGTATGATGAATCCGGAACAAAAATCGCCGGAGCCTCCTCTTCCTGGGTGATAGTCGACTACAGCACACGCAAGGCACAACGTCCTGACAAGGCTCTCTCAACACTGAACCTCGACTTCCCCGAACAAAGAGCTACCGAAACAAATGCCAGGAAAGTGCCTCCGCTTCCGGCAGGTGATCATCGCCTGACAAGGCTGAAGGTCAAGCTCGATGACATCGATGTGAACAGACATGTCAATAATGCCAGGTATGTCCACTGGGCGGTAAATTGCTATGACCCTGAATTCATCAGCCTCCACACACCTGAAATAATCGAGGTGAATTACCTCCTTGAAGGGCATCAGGACGAGATGATAAACATCCTTACCGCTACCTGCAACGGCACGGAAAACGACTTCATCCACTCCGTTACCCGGGAAACAGACGGTACCGAGCTTTGCCGTCTGAGAATGAGATGGAAAGCTAATGATCAATGAAATCTTTATTACCTTTATGGCATGACAAGGCGTCTCATATATAAAAATGCCGCGCTCGCGGTGATTGTGACACTCACAGTGCTGATGACATCATGTGCCGTGACCCAGAACGTGACCGACACAAAGGACATGTCATATATTTACAACCCGGCAAAAAGTGTATATACCCCTTTCATTACCGTTTACAACGAAGACTCTGAGACATCCGTGATGAACATCAGTATTCTCCGTGGTGAGTTATATTTTACCGAGGCTAACGCCGAAGGGGTACCCATGGCTTCTGTACTGGTTTCTGTAAGGCTCTTTGACAATACTTTGGGAGGTGTGCTTGCTGATACTGCAACTTATAAGTACGATATCAAAAGGGAGGATATCGGCGGTGAGTATGCTTTCCGTATCCCGCTCACCACTCATGACGGTGGTTCATACACAACTGAGATTAAGATCGTTGATCTTATACGGCAACGCACCCAGCAGATGTTCGTTGATTTTGAAAGAACCGGACGGTACAGCGGGCTGAATTATAAAATCCGTGATCACTTCAGCAACAACGAGATTTTCAGTCATGTGTTACGGCGTGACCAGTACATAAACGTCATGGCCCCTTCACTACGGCCCGATACTTTATGGCTGTTTTACTACAAGTCTGTGACAGCACTGCCTCCGGCCCCGTCGACTATCCTGCCGGAAGTGACAGTGGCGCCTGAGCCTGAAGCAATAATTCCGCTGGCTTATTCCGATACCCTTCCGATGATGTTTCCCAACGAGGGTATTTACTTGATTTCGGTTGACAGCCTCGTTCGCGAAGGGCTTGTCCTTTATAATTTCGGCCCTGACCATCCGACAATGACAAGCCCGGAGACAATGATCCCTCCGCTGGCATACCTTGCCACACCTGAGGAGATGGAGGAGATGCTCACTGCCGGGAAACCCAAACTGGCCCTCGATAAGTTCTGGCTTGACCGGACAGGAAGCATTGAAAGATCCAAGGAACTGATCAGAATTTACTATAACCGCACCCTCTTCTCGAACTTCTACTTCACCTCCTACAAGGCCGGATGGCTTACTGACAGGGGGATGATTTACATTATGTACGGTCCGCCCGACAAGGTTTACAAGAATGCCGAGGGCGAGAGCTGGGGCTATAAAAAACCACCCGTCAAAAGCCGGTGGGGCTCACGATACACAATTGAGGACCAGTACCTGTGGTTCAACTACCGAAAGCAGAAGAGTGTTTTCTCGGAGAACGATTTTGTTCTGAACCGTGCCGGAACACCGGTAAGCTATTGGGATATTGCCGTGGCCAGATGGCGCGAAGGCAAGGTATTCAGGCTTGATAATCCGGAGGAGCTGCAATGACGCAGAGCGAAAAGGCATTCATCCTCGATAATTCAAAGTAATTGTAATGATCCACAGCGAAAAGGAATTTATTTTTGGCATGCACCCGGTGATGGAAGCCATCAGGGGAGGCAGGCAGATAGACCGCGTACTGGTGAAACAGGGATTGCGGGGACCAGGGTATCACGAGCTGATGCAGGTAGTGAATGAGTTTGCTGTGCCATGGCAGGTGGTGCCGCAGGAAAAGCTCGACTACCTGACACGGAAGAACCACCAGGGGGTTATTGCCTGGCTCTCGGCAATCGAGTTCCAGAATATCGAAAACATCCTTCCGCGGATCTTTGAGGAGGGCGGTGACCCGCTGCTTCTGATGCTCGACAGTGTCAGTGATGTACGCAACTTCGGCGCCATTGTAAGGTCTGCCCTCTGCTTCGGGGCCCATGCTGTCATCATCCCGGAAAAGAACTCGGCAAGAATCTCCGCCGATGCGGTCAAGGCATCGGCAGGAGCCCTCAGCACCTTCCCCGTCTGCAGGGTGAAGAGCCTTACGAAATGCCTCACATATCTCAGGGAATCGGGCGTGAGAGCCGTGGCTGCCACGGAGAAGACTGATACTAAAGTCAGTGAGGCCAGCCTTGCGGGACCGGTGGTCGTTATCCTCGGATCGGAAGAGAAGGGTATCAGCCGCGAGCTGCTGGGATTGTCTGACGTGCAGGTTTCAATACCCATCACCGGCGCCATCGGATCACTGAATGTTTCCGTTTCTGCAGGAATCATCCTTTATGAGGTGGTAAGGCAGAGGGGAGCAAGGTAAATTGAATCGGGCGATTCATGCC
>CAZHAI010000271.1:0-3209 GCA_964530645.1 uncultured Rikenella sp.
CAGGGTCAGGGTGATGGTTGTCACTACGGACGAAGAATTTGTGATTGCTTCTGATACTAAATCAATAGTTGAGAAACATACGCACTAAACACTCTGTAACATGGCTTTAAAGCACCTGTCTGAACTCAAGCAGCTGCTCGTTGACAAGCCCACCAGGCGACTGGTGCTTGCCGCGGCGCAGGATCATAACTCACTCTCCTCGGTTCTAATGGCCGCGCGTGACGGATTCATCGAACCCATACTCGTAGGCGACAGGGAAGCAATACAGAAGATTGCCTCGGAGAACAATCTTGACCTGACCGGCGTCAGGGTGGTTCACGAGCCGGACACAGAGATGGCTGTTGAGATAGCGGTAAGGATGGTTCGCAGCAACCAGGCGGACATACTTATGAAGGGCCAGGTGGGGACATCCTCCCTGCTTAAGGGAGTGTTGAACAAGGAGTGGGGGCTGAGATCAGGAGCACTGCTCTCGCACTTCGCCATTTTTGAGGTCGCAGCTTATCACAAGCTGATTGCTGTCACCGATGTTGCAATGAACATAGCCCCGAACCTCCAGGAGAAGATTTCGATCGTGAACAACTCCGTGGCCTGTCTTAACAAGCTGGGCATAGAGATGCCGAAAGTGGCGGTACTCGGTGCTGTGGAGATGGTAAGTGAGAATATGCAGGCCACCCTTGACGCAGCGCTTCTGTCAAAGATGAACCAGCGTGACCAGATAAGGAATTGCATAATTGACGGACCTCTGGCGTTTGATAACGCCATCAGTCTTGAGAGCGCCATGCACAAGGGTATCAGGAGCGATGTTGCTGGAGATACTGACCTGCTGCTGATGCCTGATATTGAGGTAGGTAACGTTCTTTACAAATCGCTTGTATTCTTTGCCCACGCAGGGGTGGCCGCCGTGATCCTCGGAGCAATAGCTCCAATTGTACTCACATCCAGAAGCGATTCTGACCAGGCAAAGTATTACAGTGTATTGCTTGCCGCAGCAATTTCAAGAAAGGATTGATATGATCACCAGCCTCAGGCAAATGGCTGACGCCGTGAGGACGTCAGGTATAAAACGGAAGATAGCCGTTGCCTGGGCCCAGGATCCGAATACTGTCGGATCACTTCACCGTGCTGTAAAAGAGGGTTTTGCAGAGGCAATTATGATCGGTAACCCCGAATCCATCCTCGCCACCTGCGCAGAGGCCGGGATCGATCCAGGTTTGTTTACGATTGTTAAGACGGACGACGAAAGGAGTTCTGCTGAAACGGCCGTTGCAATGACCCGCTCAGGGGAGGCGGATATTGTGATGAAGGGACTGGTTGGTACCGATAAGTTCCTCAGGGCGGTGCTGGACAAGGAAAAAGGCCTCCTGCCACCGAAATCGGTGATGAGCTACGTGTGCGCCGTGGAAGTGCCTGCCTACCATAAACTGCTGTTTATCACCGATACAGCTGTTCTTCCGTTTCCGGATCTCGATCAGAAGGTTGCAATGGCCCGTTATGCAATCGACATGGCCCGTAGTTTCGGAATTGCTAAACCCAGGGTGGCACTTATCGGGGCATCTGAAAAGGTGCACGACCGGTTCCCGAACACCCTGGATTATGCTGAGATGTGCAGGATGGCGGAGAAAGGTGAAATTGCCGAATGCGTGATGGATGGCCCGCTTGACCTCTTCCTGGCGTGTGACCCGGCAAGCGTGAAGATCAAGGGCGTGGATACTCCTGTGGCCGGCGATGCCGATATACTGCTCTTCCCGTCGCTGGAAGCCTGCAACCCGTTCTACAAGGGGCTGATGCTCTTCGCCGGAGGCGAGCTGGCAGGGATGATATGCGGCACCTCGAAGCCAGTGGTGCTCATGTCAAGAAGTGAAAGCGAACTGTCAAAATACTATTGTGTTGCACTGGCCTGCCATATGGCCTTGCAAAAATCATGAACCATATGAATAAAAATCTTATACTGGCAATCAACCCAGGATCTACGAGTACCAAGTTCGCCGTTTATGACGGGACGGTACAGCTCCTGGAGAAGACGCTGAGGCACAGCTCTCAGGAGCTTGAGGGTTTCAGCAGGATGACAGACCAGTTGCCGTTCAGGCATGGCATGATCATGAAGGCACTTCAGGAAGCAGGAACTGACCTGCAGGCCGTAGTTGCGGTTGTTGGCAGGGGAGGACTCGTGAATCCCATTGAATCAGGTATTTATGAGGTCAATGACCTGATGAAGCAACATCTTCTTGAGGCTGTCAACGGTGAGCATGCAAGTAACCTCGGTGCATTGCTGGCCGATATGATAGCCGCTCCTCTAAAGGACACCAGGGCGTATATCGTTGACCCAGTTGTTGTTGATGAGCTTGAACCTGTAGCCAGACTATCCGGCCACCCGCTTATCAGCCGCAAGTCAATATTTCACGCTCTCAACCAGAAGGCTGTGGCGAGGGTATATGCAGCCTCGGTTGGAAGGGAATATGAGGATCTTAACCTGATAGTCGCGCATATGGGTGGCGGTATCAGTGTTGGAGCTCACCGTGGCGGCAGGGTGGTGGATGTAAACAACGCCCTTAACGGCGACGGTCCCTATTCGCCTGAACGCAGTGGCGGGCTGCCGGCATGGCAGCTTGCAGCACTCTGTTTCAGTGGACGCTTTCAGGCTTCTGAGGTTAAGACAATGATTGCCGGCAAGGGAGGATTGGTGGCATACCTGGGTACGAACAACCACCAGGAGGCTACGAAACGGGCCGAAGAAGGAGATGCACATGCTGCCCTCGTTGTGGAAGGGTGCAGTTATCAGACAGCCAAAGAGATAGGTGCCATGTCAGCTGTTCTGTCAGGAAAGGTGGATTGTATAATTCTTACCGGCGGGCTGGCGTATGACACTGCTCATGTTGAGAGGGTAAAGGGGATGGTCAGCCATCTGGCCCCGGTATTTGTCTATCCAGGCGAGGATGAGCTCAAGGCACTGGCTTTCAATGGATACCTGGCAATCAGTGGTCGCATTTCAGTCAAGCAATACAAGGGGTGACTTTAGGTCTGAGGGTCTGAGAGTCTGAGAGTCTGAGAGTCTGAGAGTCTGAAAGTCTGAGAGTCTGAGAGTCTTAAGGTCTTGCAGTCTTGCAGTCTTGCGGTCTTGCGGTCAATAGACTGATTGTAAGCTATATATCACTAATGCCAACTGCCTATTGCCTGCCTACGGCACAGAAAGTGCCACCGGCAGTATCTTC
>CAZHAI010000272.1:0-3131 GCA_964530645.1 uncultured Rikenella sp.
TTTGCACTTCAAATTAAAAGAGGTATATGGCACGTATTAATGGGGTAGACCTACCGAGGAATAAGCAGGGCGAAGTAGCTCTCACTTATATCTATGGTGTTGGGCGAAGCACTGCACAGAAAGTGCTTGACAAGGCCGGCGTAGACCGCCAGATGAAGGTCGAGGAATGGAATGACGATAACATAAATGCTATCCGTCAGATTCTCTCGGAGAATTATAAGCTGGAGGGTGAACTTCGTTCCGAAACGCAGCTTAATATCAAGCGACTGATGGATATCGGTTGCTATCGTGGTATCCGTCACCGTATCGGACTCCCGGTCAGGGGCCAGAGCACCAAGAATAATGCTCGTACCCGTAAAGGACGCAAGAAGACCGTGGCAAACAAGAAAAAAGCTACTAAATAATTAATCTATGGCAAAGAAGACTGGGACATTAAAGAAGAAGGTCGTTAAGGTTGAACCCGTGGGGCAGGCTCACGTTCATTCGTCATTCAATAATATAATTATAAGCCTTACCAACAGCACCGGCCAGGTGATCTCCTGGGCCTCTGCAGGCAAGATGGGTTTCAAGGGTTCGAAGAAGAACACCCCGTACGCCGCTCAGATGGCCTCTGAAGAGTGCACCAAAGTGGCTTATGAGCTGGGACTCCGCAAGGTGAAGGTATATGTCAAGGGACCCGGATCAGGCCGTGAATCAGCTATCCGTGCCATCTCAAACAGCGGCGTGGAAGTGACTGAAATCGTTGACGTTACCCCGATGCCTCACAACGGATGCCGCCCGCCTTCACGCAGGAGGGTTTAACCGGCTTATATTAATATCATACGAAACGATAAACATTTCATTCAATGGCAAGATATACAGGACCCAGATCAAGAATCGCCAGGAAATTCGGAGAGCCTATTTTCGGCCCTGACAAATACCTCGACAGGAAGAATTTCCCTCCCGGCCAGCACGGTCTGACCAAAAAGAGAAAAAAGACATCGGAATACGGTGTTCAGCTTCGCGAAAAGCAGAAGGTGAAATATACATACGGCCTTCTTGAGCGCCAGTTCCGCAATACATTTGAGAAAGCAGCATCAGCTGCCGGAGTAACAGGCCTGGTGCTTCTCCAGCTTCTGGAGTCACGCCTTGACAACGTGGTCTACCGCCTCGGCGTAGCCCCCACAAGGGCAGCAGCACGCCAGCTTGTATCTCACCGTCATATAACAGTCAACGGCAACGTAGTCAATATCCCGTCATTCCAGCTTAGCCCGGGAGACATTATCGGCGTACGCGAAAAGTCCAAATCACTCGAAACAATCGTTGATTGCCTCGGCGCAAACCGCCGTTCAAAACTGGCATGGCTCGAGTGGGATGATACCCAGATGGCCGGAAAATACATGAGCGTCCCTGAACGTACCGAAATACCGGAAGATATCAAGGAACAGCTTATAGTTGAACTCTATTCCAAGTAATAAAGTAATAATATTCATATGGCCATATTAGCATTCCAGAAACCTGACAAAGTAATATTACTGGAAGCGGACGACCAGTACGGAAAATTCGAATTCCGCCCGCTTGAACCCGGCTATGGCATCACCGTGGGTAATGCCCTCAGAAGAATACTCCTTTCCTCGCTGGAAGGATTCGCCATCACCACAATCAAGTTGGAAGGCGTTGACCATGAGTTCTCGACAGTTACTGGTGTGATGGAGGACGTTACCGAAATCATCCTGAACCTGAAGCAGGTACGCTTCAGGAGAATGGTTGAGGATGTGGATAACGAGAAGATTGTAGTCAAGATCTCCGGACAGGAAGTGTTCAAGGCCAGCGACCTCAACAACGCGCTCAGCAGCTTCGAAGTGCTCAACCCGGAACTTGTAATCTGCCGCCTGGAACCCGATGTCAAACTGCAGATCGAAATCAATATCAGCAAGGGCAGGGGATATGTGACAGCCGAGGAAAACCAGCCTGCAGAGGCAGAATTCGGACTGATCGCCATTGACTCGATCTTCACACCGATACGAAACGTAAAATATTCAATTGAAAACTACAGGGTTGAACAGAAGACCGACTATGAGAAACTGATCCTCGAGATCACCACCGACGGTTCAATTCACCCCAAGGACGCCCTCAAGGAGGCAGCAAAAATCCTCATCTACCACTTCATGCTCTTCTCAGAAGACAAGATCACAATTGACTATGAAGACAAGATGGCCAATGAGGAATTCGATGAGGAGATCCTTCACATGCGCCAGCTGCTCAAGACCAAACTTGTTGACCTCGACCTCTCCGTGAGAGCACTCAACTGCCTCAAGGCAGCTGAGGTGGAATCACTCGGTGACCTGGTCAAATTCAACAAGAATGACCTCCTCAAGTTCAGAAACTTCGGCAAGAAGTCACTCACCGAACTCGACGAGCTCCTTGAGACTATGAACCTCTCATTCGGGATGGATGTGGCGAAATACAAACTCGACAAAGATTAATAACAGGTAAGGACAGAGAGAAATGCGACATTTAAATTCTTTTAACCACCTTGGAAGAAAAAGTGCTGACAGGAAGGCCATGATGGCAAACCTGGCGTCATCCCTCATTCTTCACAAGAGTATCACCACCACTACAGCCAAGGCACGTGCACTGAGAACCTACGTTGAGCCCCTTATTACAAAGTCAAAGGAAGACTCGACTCACTCACGCAGGGTGGTATTCAGTTATCTTGAAAACAAAACTGCCGTCTCCGAACTCTTCAGGGAAGTGGCTCCGAAAATTGCAACCCGCCCCGGAGGTTATACAAGGATACTTAAGACCGGATCACGGTTGGGTGACTCGGCTGAGATGTGCATCATCGAGCTGGTTGACTTCAATGAAAACATGCTGGCAGCTGAAGGTGCAAAAGCCAAGACAACACGCAGCCGCCGCAGCCCGAGGAAAAAGGCAGCTGAAACCACAACTGCAGTGAAGGGCAAACCCGCTAAGGCTGAAACCGCTGTGGAAGAAAAAGCTCCTGAAGCAGAAGAATCAAAAGAATAGCAGATCATGCTTACATACGGAAGGGATATTGTCTTTGTGGCCGTATCCCTTTTTTTCTTATATTTGGTATAATTCAATAAAACATAAAGTACAATGAGTCAGATAGTTAGTGTTCACGCAAG
>CAZHAI010000273.1:0-3086 GCA_964530645.1 uncultured Rikenella sp.
AGGAGATGAAGATAGAAAGCTCTTTGAACGGATACCTCTTCAAGGCAGTGCACAACAGGGCGCTGCACTACATCGAACACCTGAAGGTGGTAAGCCGCCACGCAGGAGAGATGGTTGCAGGCGCTGAGCTGACATCAGAGCCGGTAACTGAGGTGATCTACTACAACGAGCTCCAGGCAAGGGTAGCCAGGGTGCTTGAACGGTTGCCCGGGAGATGCAGCATGATCTTCAGAATGAGCCGTTTTGACGGGATGAAGTATAACGAAATAGCCGAAAAACTGGCTGTCTCACTTAAAACGGTGGAAGCTGACATGGGAAAAGCGTTGAAAGAGTTCAGAAAAGCACTTGCAGAGTAATGAAAAAGAATAAAAATACAGACAATTGGAGTGACCGGGAGTGGGCCGGCGCAGCTGCATGGCTCTCCGGCGAGGAGAGCGGAAGCGGTGAAGATGCCCGCAACCTGATCAGTGAAGAGGCAGATATAATGAAGAAATGGAATGACCTGAAAGATCCGGGGAAGGAGATAATTGACGTTGATAGGGCATGGGCTAAACTCAACGGCCGGATCGAAGCCGATAGCCCCGTAATACCGATGACAGTAACCAGGACTCCGTTCCTCAGGACCTTTGCAAGGATAGCAGCAATGGTGATTATAATTGCCGGCGCAGGATGGCTCCTCTTTGAAATGGCTGCTCCCAAGATGATTACAGTGGCTACCGCCGCCGATGAGAAGAACGTTGAAGTACTCCTTGCTGACGGCAGTACAGTCTATCTCAACCGCAACAGCCGGCTCACCTGGCCAAAGAGTTTCAGGGGCAATACCCGCAGCGTCTCTCTCAGCGGTGAAGCCTACTTCGATATAGCACCTGACGCCGCACACCCATTTATAATCGATGCCGGTCAGGCAAGCGTGAAAGTGCTCGGAACATCGTTCAACGTGATCACGGAAAACGCCACCAGCGAGGTGGAGGTCTATGTGGCCTCAGGGAAGGTTATGGTCACCAGTGGGGATGGCTCACATAGTCTGACCCTTGAACCCGAATACATTGGGAAGATCTCGGGAGGAAACGCATCAAGTGCGCGCAACACAAACATGAATTACCTCGCATGGCATACTGACATGCTCATTTATGACGGCGAACGGCTCGGTGTGGTCTTCGAAGACCTGAAACGGGCATACAACATAGAGATAAGGGTTGCTGACCCGGAAATAAACAACTACAGGCTTACCTCCCCGTTCGAACAGCAGCCGCATGACACAATTGTTAAACTGATTTGCACTACCTTTAATCTTCGTTCTGTAAGGGAGGGAGGATCATACATCCTCTTTCACTGACAGTCTTGAAAGAAAGTGATGTGGCCGACAGGATCAACCGGAATCCGTGCGACCCTGGTTGCCGGCCTGCTTTTGTTCACCCTGCATCTGTTTCCGCAGGAGAGCGTGCTTGAACGGCAGCTTAAATTGCCGGGCAGCAGCATAAAGGCATCCAGGGCCCTGGGTGAGGTAAGCAAACTCACCGGCTATCTCTTTACATATGACTCCCGGATAATAAACCCTGACAGGACCTTCGCCGTGCCAGCTGCAGAAATGAAGCTGCAGGTAATACTCGACTCGGTGGCGGGTGACCCGGCCATAAAATCAGCGGTACTGGGCAGGCATATAATTCTCTATCGTGAGACAGCCATGCCCCCAAGACCGGAACCGCCGGCAGACTCACTGCCGGTTTTCCTTTCGATCGGAGGGAAAATCGTTGATGCCGAGAATTCAGAGCCCCTCCCCTACGCAACAATCGGCATCCGCCATCGCGGAAAAGGGACGGTTACAAACTTCAACGGCGACTTCGTCCTCAGGATAAGCGAAGAAAACCTTTTCGACACCCTGACAGTGTCATACGTGGGTTACGTCAACCGCCTGCTTCCGGTAAGGAGCCTGCCGGGCAACGTGATGACAATCACGATGGACAGGGATTTCATCCCCATACCTGAAATTATCATCAGAGCACAGGACCCGCTCATGATCATCCGCAAGACAATATCAGCGTTGGCATCAAACTACGGCACCACCCCGGCAATGCTGACGGGATTTTACCGCGAGGGGGTTTACCGCAAAAAAGAACCGCAGGTCTATTCAGAGGCAGTTGTGAAGATCTACAAGAGTCCCTATGCCAGGTCACTGCAGAATGACCAGATCAAGGTGATACGCAGCCGGAAGATTGAGAACCTGGAAGCAAAGGACACGCTCGCTGTGAGGCTTAAAGCAGGGCTGAGCGCCACACTCTCACTCGATGGCATGAGGCACCTCTTCGATTTTCTTGATCCTGAATCGTTTAACACCTACGAATACCATCTGACTGACATTGTGACAATTGACGGTCAGACAGCATATGTTATCTCGTTCAGGCAGAAGTCGTGGGTTACCGAGCCCCTGATGCAGGGCGACATATATGTAAATGTTGACAATTACAGTGTTGTGCTCGCGGAATTCGAGGTTAACCCTCTCTATGTGGACCAAACCGGTGAGTCATTCATCAGCAGGCTCCCGAGGGATTACTCGATGAAGCCTGAATATGTCAGATACAGGGCCCGCTACAGGCTGGTTGACGGCAGATACTACCTCGCACATGTAAGAGGTGACCTGGGCTTCTCTGCAAGGGGAAGGAAGAGAGTTTTCAGCAGCCTCTTCAATGTCTTCTTCGAGCTTGCAATAACCGAACACAGCACTGAGAATGCGGTCAGGTTTGATCATGAGGAACTGGCTCCTGTTTATTCTATTTTTTCTCAGACAATTAGCGGTTATGATGAAGGATTCTGGAAGGACTTCGACTTCCTGAAACCGGAGGAGGACCTTGTTGAGGCCCTCGGGAAACTCAAGGTGAGGCTGGGGGAGTTCAATGAATAGCTCCGTTATACGGTTACCGTGCGCCAGCCTGCCGCACACCTGGCGCCGGGCGCCGGACGCCGAACGCAGGACACCTGGCTCCGGGCGCCGGACGGGATCAGCTAACCCCGGGGAAAGGCAGGGCCGGCTGACAGCTTCAGCCTCTAATAACTTTCAAGTATCCTGGAAAGCGCTGTAAGATCAGGGG
>CAZHAI010000274.1:0-3070 GCA_964530645.1 uncultured Rikenella sp.
CCTCAGATGCTTGTTGTTGGAGCTACCAGATGAAGCGATGATAATAAAGAACAGAATGATCAGGAAGATGACCACTCCCGGTATTGTGCCGGAAGAACTCCCTCCCGAGTAGTTATCATAGCTGTACTCGCCGGCGGCAAGAGCCATCAGCACATTGGTGCCGGCATCTATCCCGCCGTAATAATCATCCACCCTGAACCTCGGAATAATCTCCCTGTCAATTATGTCAGCACATGCAATATCAGGGATGGCTCCTTCCAGGCCGTAGCCTGTGGCGATGAACACCCGACCGTCAGAGGATGCGGTCTTTGGCTTTACCAGTATAAGCACTCCATTGTTAAAGTCGCCCTGCCCCACTCCCCAGTCGCGCGCAACCCTGTAAGCAAACTCAGAGCGGTCATATCCCTGCAGGTCATTCACTAGAAGAACGGCAATCTGGTTCGAGGTTGAGTCATTGAATGCAACAAGCTTATTTTCAAGCGCCTGCACCTCATCAGAGGAAAGAACTCCTGCCAGGTCGTTAACAAGTCGCGGCGGTTCGGGTCTGGGCACCAGTGTCTGCGAAAGCAGTGCACCTGCGGCAGTAAACCACAGTACAAGCAGCAGTATGAATCCTGATTTTTTCATCTTCATACCCCGGTTTCGTCATTGTCAAACGAGATGGCGTCCGTCAGCTCATTGACGTCAGCCTTTGATCTCGGGAAATGCTCCCTGAGCTTCTCGCCGGCCATCGTCACCCCCTCAACGAGTCCTTCGGTAAACTGTGCCTGGCTGAAACGCTGCTGCATGTGATCCCGTATGCTGTCCCAGAACCCGGGAGGCACAACAGCGTTTATACCCGAGTCGCCTATTATTGCGAAGTTTTTTTCCTTGAGTGCAAGGTAGATGAGGACACCGTTCCTGTCAGCGGTCTTGTGCATGCCCAACTTCCTGAAGAGCCATGCCGCCTCGTCAAGGACACTGGCCTTGCAGGATGTCTCTATATGCACGCGAATCTCGCCGGAGGTTGCACGCTCAGCCTCACTGATGGACTTGACAATAGACTCCTGTTGCTCAGGAGTAAAGAAAGTCGATGCCTTCATCATTATGTGATCAGAACTCAACCTTCGGTGCTACCTCGGTGCCCTCCTGGGCTTCAAAGTAAGGCCTGTCTTTGAACTTCGTAAATGAAGCTATCAGGTTGTTGGGGAATTGCTTGATAAAGGTGTTATAAATGCGGGAGGCATCATTGAAGTTGTTCCTGGCAACAGCAATGCGGTTTTCAGTCCCTTCGAGCTCCACCTGCAGGTCGCGGAAATTCTGCGTAGCCTTCAGTTCGGGATACCGCTCCACAACAACCATAAGGCGCGCCAGTGCTGAGCTTACTTCGCTCTGCGCTGCCTGGAACTGCTGCAGTTGCTCAGGTGTGATATTTGACGGGTCAACGGTGACCGAGGTAGCTTTGGCCCTTGCTTCGATAACCCTTGTCAGGGTCTCCTGCTCGAATTCGGCGGCGCCCTTTACAGTGTTCACAAAGTTGGGTATCAGGTCAGCCCTCCTCTGGTACTGGGTCTCAACGTTGCTCCACTCAGTTGCAACCTTTTCATTAAGGGGAACTATCTTGTTGTAAATGCCTACGCCCCATGACACAACCAGGAGCAGAACCACAACAATGATGACAAGCACAATAAGTCCGCTAATACCTTTTTTCATTTTTCTTTCTGTTTGATTTGGTATCAAAAGTAATTAAAATATTACTCTCAAAGACGCATTGTCAATACGCTTCGCTGCTTCTTCAATTTGTTTTTTCAATTGCGGCTCACCGCGAAACTAAATGTGCTAATTTTGTGCAAAATTTTACCGGTCATGAGAACTATTGCAATTGTCGCAGGAGGAAATTCATCCGAATATCCTGTCTCTGTGCGAAGCGCCCAGGGAGTCGCCACCGCACTGAAAGGAAAATACGAAACGTACATAATTACGATCAGGGGCACTGACTGGTACTGGGAGGACCCGAAAGGGCGTCTCTTCAGTATAGATAAAAATGATTTTACACTGGTGCTCGACGATCAGCGCATAAGATTTGATGCCGCCTTTATCTCCATTCACGGTAATCCCGGCGAAAACGGTCTTCTGCAGGGATACTTTGACATGACAGGCATTCCCTACACCAGCTGTGATGCCTTCGTCTCAGCACTCACATTCAACAAGCAGGCCTGCAAGCTCTACCTCAACGAATACGGTATCCCCATGACCGGTGGTCTGCTGATCAGGAAAGGACAGAAATATGACGCAGCCAGCATAGTCAAACAGATAGGCCTTCCATGCTTCGTGAAACCAAATGCCAGCGGATCCAGTTTCGGGGTGTCCAAGGTCAAGGAGGTGGGCGACTTTGACGCAGCTGTCGGGAATGCCTTCGCCGAAGGTCACGAGGTGCTTGTGGAATCCTTCATGAAGGGTACGGAAGTGGCATGCGGTGTGGTCAGGACGAAACAGAAGAAGATAATCATGCCCGTGACCGAGGTGGTTCCCAAGAAGGAATTCTTTGATTATGAGGCTAAATACACCGAGGGGTTGTCTGACGAAATCACCCCGGCCAGGATGCCTGCAGAAGTTACTGAGAGGATACAGGAACTGTCATCGGAGATTTATGACATCCTCGGATGCAGGGGGATTGTAAGGGTAGATTTCATCGTCACCGAAGACGGGCCGCAGTTCCTCGAGATCAATACGATACCCGGCATGACCCCCGAGAGCATTATCCCGCAACAGGCAGCGGTGTTTGGCATCTCACAGACGGATCTCTATTCGATGGTGATAGAGGATCTCTTTACAATGCTTTAACCCCTACGGGGTATAGTTTATTGGTGCGCCATTCTACAATGCTATATCCCCTACGGGGAATATTGGTCTTCGGGCATCCATTCTACAATGCAATATCCCCTACGGGGTATAGTTTATTGGTGCGCCATTCTACAATGCTATATCCCCTACGGGGAATATTGGTCTTCGGGCATCCATTCTACAATGCAATATCCCCTACGGGGTATAGTTTATTGGTGCGCCATTCTACAATGCTATATCCCCTACG
>CAZHAI010000275.1:0-3026 GCA_964530645.1 uncultured Rikenella sp.
TGACCCTGTCCCTGTCCTCGGGTTTCTCCAGGTCCTGGTCTGTCAGCAGTGCAACAGTCTGCAGCCAGGTTCCAATGTCGGCCGGATCACCGTTTGTGACGGCTGCTTCAGTAAATTCCTTGATACCGTTCAGCAGCGACTGCAGGTTCTCCAGCCTGTCAATCTCCTCAGGTACCTGCCCCTGTTTCAGCTCTGTTATGATACCGCTGGCAGAGGCCATGCCCGAGGCAATATCATATGCGGTGGCTTTCTCTGCCACGGCCATCACTGGCAGCATCAGGCCGGTGAAGAGGCTTATCTTCGCACGCAGCGATGGAACCAGGTATTTTTCGCTCAGCTCAGGCGAGCTGATTATAGACCAGATGCTCACATCCAGTTCCCTTGCCAGCTCCATGAGCTTCTGCACCGTGGTGTCGCCGATGCCTCTCTTCGGATAGTTGATGACCCGCTTCAGCGCCTCCTCATCGTCAGGATTGACAATAAGCCTGAGATAGGCAATCAGGTCGCGTATCTCCTTGCGTTCGTAGAACGACTGCCCGCCGTAGATCTTGTAGGGGATGTTTCGATGGCGCAGCCGCTCCTCGAAGATGCGCGACTGCGCATTTGTGCGGTAAAGTATGGCGAAGTCCTTCCAGTCGAGGCGCTCCCGCATCCTCGTGTCGAGGATATCCGATACTGTGAGTATTCCCTCCTCGCTGTCGATAGTTGTCTGTACTACCCTGATCTTTTCGCCCTCGTCATTCTTCGAGAAAACCGTCTTTCTGATCTGCCCTGTATTCTTATCTATGACACTGTTGGCGGCATTGACTATATTCTGAGTGGACCGGTAGTTCTGCTCGAGCTTGAAGAGCCTGTAATCCGGGTAGTCCTTCTCGAAATTGAGTATGTTTTCAATACGTGCTCCGCGGAACGAATAGATGCTTTGTGCGTCATCACCCACAACACAGAGATTCCTGTGCCTCTCCGACAGCTTGTGAACGATGATGTACTGGGCATAGTTGGTATCCTGGTACTCGTCCACGAGGATGTAATCAAAACGGTTCCGGTAATCATCCAGTACCGCGGGAAAATCGCGGAAGAGGATATTGATGTTCATCAGCAGGTCATCGAAGTCCATTGCGTTGGCCTTGAAGCATCTGGCGGCGTAATGCCTGTAGATATTGGCTGCATCGGGAACCCTCGAGGCCTTGTCCGACTCGGTGATCTGGGGAACAGACCCGTATTGCTGTGCAGTAATGAGGTTATTCTTTGCATGCGATATGCGCGCGGCGATTGAGGCAGGCTTATAGACCGAATCGTCGAGCTTCATCTCCTTTATGATCGTCCGGATCAGGCTGCGGGTGTTGTCCTGATCGTATATCGTGAAGTTGTTCTTGTATCCGAGGTAGTGCCCGTCTTTGCGGAGGAACCGTGCGAATATAGAATGAAAGGTACCCATCCAGAGGCTGCCTGCTTTCTCCGGGCCGACGATGTGCATGATCCGCTCTTTCATCTCGCCGGCGGCCTTGTTGGTGAATGTGAGTGCAAGGATGCGGTGTGCAGGAACTCCCTTCTGGAGAAGGTGGGCAATCCGGTATGTCAGAACACGTGTCTTCCCTGACCCGGCACCGGCAATGACCATCGCCGGACCGTCGGAGTTGACAACGGCGGCCTGCTGTGCCTCGTTAAGCTCTTTCAGATAGTCGCGAAACATGAATGAGAATGCAGAAATTTAATGTCCCAAAGAACGGCATTTTTTATTAGGTTTGCATACCATTTGAATGACTAAATCCGTTAATATAGGTGTGTCAAGGTACCTGGCCCTCATAATCATTTTGTTGCCACTTGCGATGCAGGCGCAGATCACCGCCCCTGGCAGCCGCACGGTACGTTATACAAGCTATCCGGCCACCGTGAGGCAGGATCCGGTGTACGTATTTTGTGTCAGCAACGCTGGAGAGACCGGTACACTTGAGGCAGCAAGCCCCGGAGGAATGGCTCCCTACACATTCACCTGGACGAGGTACAATGAGACAGGCGGCGGTTATACGATTCCCGTAAAGACTGAATCAGGAGTCACATCAGCGGCCACAGGCCTCGCCGAGGGAGGATACAGGGTGCAGATAACCGATGGCGGAGGGTACAGCACAGACCTTTATGCATGGGTCAACCTTGACCGGCCGGTGGCGGCAGCCGCCTTGCTGCACTATACATGTGACTATGTGGCCCTCAACGGCACGTCCGCGCCGGACCACTTCACCTATTTTGATCCTTCCACCAACGCATCGCGCAGACTCCCCAACGGAGTGAAGCACCTGTGGTCCTCATCCCCCTCATCAGCCATACCATTTCCCGACCTGGAGATAGATCCCATAACCTTCTCTCCACCGCTGGACGATGTAAGGTACAGCCTTCAGGTCACTGACAGCTTCGGATGCTCCACAACATCATCGTTCGACTATGAGTCGATCCACGTAAAGGCAGAGTTCACCGCTGATCCAGTTGAAGGTGAGGCGCCTCTGGAAGTCTCCTTCACTGACAAATCGGTCAGGGCGACGAAATACACATGGAAATTCGGGGACGACTCAGTCTCGACAATGCCCGACCCGGGCCCGCATACATATCTTACTCCCGGTGAGTACACTGTTACGCTCCTGATTGAGAGCGACCTTACATGCCGCGATTCCTCAACTGTCAAAATTAAGGTACTGCCTTCCCTGCTAAAGGTACCCAACGTCTTTACACCGAACGACGACGGCATCAATGATTTCTTCGTACCCGAGAAGCAGTCCCTCCGTTTTCTCAACCTCCAGGTCTTTGCCAAGGGTGGTCACAGGGTTTATAATTACGAGGGTGACGGAGAAGATCTGCTCACATGGCAGGGGTGGGACGGCAAGATTAATAACTCAGAACGGCAGGCCGGTCCCGGGGCATACTTTTATGTTATGCGCGCGGTGGGGTATGATGATGTATCATACAAGGGCCGTGAGTACCGGGGGACGGTCTATCTGTACAGGTAAAAGTCTGAAAGTCTTAGAGTCTTAGAG
>CAZHAI010000276.1:0-2996 GCA_964530645.1 uncultured Rikenella sp.
GTATAGCGACCGGCCCGGAGTCCGTTCCGGCAATTCCGGTGCAGCTGACTGGTCCGGAGTCCGTCCCGGCAAATCCGGCGCAGTTGGCCGGTCCGGAATCCGTTCTGGCAAATCCGGTGCAATTGGACTGCCCGGATATGTTCAGCGAAATCAGGGTTGAGAATCTGACTTTTTCCTACCCGGGTGCGTCCCGTCCCGCCCTGCAGGAAATAAGCCTGCGCATTGGCCGGGGTGAAAAGGTGGCAATTGTAGGACCCAACGGCTCAGGTAAGACCACACTGGTGAAGCTGCTCTGCAGGCTTTATGACCCGGACCAGGGATGCATCACAGTCGATGACAGGGATATCACTGCTTTTGATCCGGCATCTTACCGCGAACTTTTTTCGGTTGTATTTCAGAATTTCATGCTTTATTATCTCAGTGCCGGTGATAATATCAGGCTGGGTCACCACGACGACAACTGTCACGAAGAGTCCGCTGCCGGAGCCAATGACTCTGGCAAGGCAGGAAAGAAGGGAGGCACATCCAGGAATGCAGGCTCCGGCGAAGCAGGGAGCCACGAAGCCAATGACTCCACTTCCGGCACAGACAAAATGAGAAAAGCCGCCGAAATTGCCGGAGTCAGGGAACTGCTCGAGTCGCTGCCGGAGGGTTATGACACGCAGCTCGGGCACCATACTGAAGGCGGACGAGAGCTCAGCTGGGGCGAGTGGCAAAAGATAGCCCTGGCGAGGGCTGTTTACAGGAAATCGCCTGTACTTATACTCGATGAGCCTGCCTCCTCACTTGATGCAGACTCTGAGTACGAAATCTTTTCCGATCTGACCCGGATCACCGGAGGGCGAACATGCATCTTCATCAGCCACCGGTTGTCAAATGTACGTGATGCCGACAGGATCATCGTGCTCGACAGGGGAAGGATTGCCGAAACCGGTACGCATGATGAACTGATTGCAGCCGGAGGCAGGTATCACACAATGTTCACAAGGCAGAAATCGATGTACAGATGACTGATGTAAACGATGAACTCTTCGTTGAAGGAAAGGATCAGCTTCGCCGGTCTGTACAGCTGCTCCTGCTGCTGAGCAGGACAGAATTTTCCGTTGACGCGAAGCGGCAGATCACCGGCGAGTTTGAAGTATTCAGTTCCTGGAAGCTCTTTGCCTGGCTTGCAGTGAGGCACGGTGTTGCTGCGCTGGTGTGGCAGAACATTTCCGATCTTGACCTGGCTGAGAAGGTCCCGGAAACAGAGCGCACATTGCTGGAAGGGTTAAGGTTTAAGTCGATCGCGAGGGTTGCCTGGATCTCTGAGACTGCTGCCGGAGTTTGCGCATTGCTTGAGAAGAAAGGCATAAGGGTTGTGCTGCTGAAGGGCCTCGCCCTTGAACATACCGTTTACGGCTCCAGGGGACTTCGCCAGATGAGTGATGCCGACCTGCTGGTCGCTCCTACTGACGCACTGAGGGCCAGAGACATACTTACAGGTGACGGTTTCCGGTCCATGCCACTGAAATCGCCGCTCTACAAACATATAATCCTTGACCTTGGCAATCATCTTCCCGAGATGCACCGCGGAGGTATCTCAGTCGACCTGCATTACAGGCTTTTCGGTCCGGAGGCGGAGGAGTCGGTTGCCAGGGCTGTCGCCGAGGCTGATACAATTGTTGCAGGCAATGAACACTTCCGGGTTCTGCCTCCGGTCATTGCTTTCCTTGCGCTTGTCAGTCACATCTACAAACATGAGGTCAAAGGGGAGTTTCAGCTCAGGCTCTGGGTTGACATTTACCTTCTGCTTCGCAAATATGGCAGCAGCATCCTGACGGGTGAGCTTTACGCTGCCGCTGAAGAGGCTGGCATCGCTCCCGGGACGAGGACAGTACTCACGGTGATGGAGAAGGTCTGGGATATAAGAATACCCCCTGAGATCAGAGGCCTCGCAAGGAATTCCGGAACCACGGGTAGCAGAGGTACATTCAGCGACGGAAGGGATATGGCGGTGACAGAGGATGCCGCACTCAGGAGAGGAATTGAAGAGGTGCCGGTTGGTGCAGAAGATACCGGGACTCCTGATGAAGAGAAAATAGCCGGCCGGTTCATGCACGACCTTATGCATCCCGGATCGGTTGTACCGCTGAGCCAGCGGGAGATGTTCAGAAGAAACCTGAAGGCGCTGAAGAGTCCCGGCAAAAAACTGATCTTCATCCTCGGTGACATCTTTCCATCTGTCGGGTTCATGAAACACCGTTACGGTTGCCGCTCCTCCCTGAAAGCGCTGCTGTTTTACCCGCACAGGCTGGGCAAGCTTGCATGGGTTTTAGGCCTTTCCGGCACCAATAACAGGGATATCTGATATGTATTTTAGCTTTTTGCTAAAATTCTTCAATTTTATTTGGAGATTAAGAAAATATTTTCTTAATTTTATATCAGTCAATTTTCACTTTTAGTCGATGTCGCAACTTGGGTTTATTTAGGTAATTTTTTAAGTTAGCTGAGATGGAAACTACGTGTCTGCAAGCATTGGGTTTATAACGGGTTAACGGGCAAAAAGCGCTTTGCTTGCGCAGTCTCGCTGCATGATGCCTCGCTTTTTGCGCTAGTCACCGGTCTCCTGCCGGTGCCGCTGCCCCGGGTTCCACTGACCCGGGGCAGTTTTATTCCGGCCGGCCAGGCCCTGCCTGGGTCTGGGCATCCGGGATGGGTGGGCGTCTTCCGGCTACAATTCTTAAAGGCCTACGGCCTTAGGATCTACTGCAGATATCTGCCTGCGGCTGAAGTTCAAAAAGGCCCCGACAGCCTGACGGCCATCGGGGCAGATCCTACGACCTGCAAGTGCAGGAGAGAGATTCAGGCCATGGCCATAATGCATTTGTAACGCCATTCTGCTTCAAAAGCATTATTTTTGCACAAACAGCCTCAAAAATGAAAAGTGCACTTACTCTATACAATACCCTTTCGCGCAGGAAGGAGCTGTTTGAACCACTGAACCCTCCGTTTGT
>CAZHAI010000277.1:0-2985 GCA_964530645.1 uncultured Rikenella sp.
AAAGAATAGCAGACAGGTTCCACATATCGCGGAGGAAAATCGCATTCACTGAGCTACTGGAATCTGACCCCCTTACCTCCCGATTATAATGTTTGAGGGAAGTGCCACTGTGCTGCCGAACTGGTAAACAAGTTTGCGTGCCGTGAGGAGCTTTTCATCCCCTAAGGAGACGGTAATATCAGCCACATCCGGAACCCTGTAGTAAAGCCTGTCAGTCGCTGTCTGCTCTTTCTTCGCGGAGGCCGGTCGCATCACAAGCTTCAGGTCCCTCGTCTTGCCCGATGGAATAATCTCCATCTGAACCGGTTCGCCTTTACCGCCGGCCGGGGTATTCACCCCGAGGCTCTCCGAGAAAGTGAAAATGGTTGTCTTGCTCCCTGCCATCGGGAGATCAGGTGTTACCCATACGTGGAAATTCCTGCGCTCGGTCCATGTCTTACCGGCAAAAAGTGCAGTGTACTCCCTCTCGAGCCTGTTTATCTCATCAATAGCAGCACCATCCTGCGGGAATATGTTCGTCTCGCCTGTCAGGATCATGTGTCTTCCCTCGCGCAGCTCAAGCAGCCTGTCTGCTGCCTCACGGGCCTCTTCCGCCACAGTCATACCTTTCTTCTTCTGTACAAGATATGGTACCCTGATGAAAGCGGTGTCCGCCCTGACAAGCCTGTAGGCTGTATCAGTCCTTGTTGTGCCGTACTCGTATACTCCCCTGTCCGGAAACAGAAGACCCGAGTGGACGGAGCCATCCTGCAGATCATTGCTTACGGCTCTGTCATACAGATCCGGGTTAATGTCGAGTACCAGTCCGCTTTTCCTCAGGGCCAGCATATTTGACTGCATAAGGGTGGTTCCCTCAATTACATAAAACTGTGACGGGTCAAGCTCTTCTGTTGCATTAAGCCTCACTTCAGTAAGACTCCAGGACTCATTTTCAACAGTAATCACCTTGTCAAGGCCAGTCATCTCCTCCGCATAGAGAGCATAAGGGCCGGGCACCTCCGTGCGCTTTTCCGCTGTAATCACGAACTCAAAAACCGTGAGAGGCAGAGCATACACGGCACTCCCTTCGGTCACGCTGACCTCGTTACCGAGCGGCAATACAACAATATCTCCTGCGGTTTTACCTCCGAACACGGAGCATCCTGAGATCAGTAATGCAACTAATAAGATCAGTAAAGCAGTTCTTCTTCCCATTTCAACCATTATAGATAGACACTGAAGCTGTTAAAATGTGTTTCCCTGAACGAACGTCCGATGTTCATCAGGATATCCCCGGCAATGACTGATTCTTCCGAATGGATTCTGAGCGCAATATCACCTGAAAGTCCGTGAAGATATACCCCGGTGATGGCGGCATCTGCGGGCTCATATCCCTGTGCAAGCAGGGAGGTTATCATTCCGGTCAGAACGTCACCGCTCCCTCCTGTGGCCATTCCGGGGTTACCGGTGCTATTGAAGTAGACTGTGCCGTCGGGCAGTGCAACGGATGTATGGGCTCCTTTGAGGACTACGACGCACCTGTGTTTTGCTGCGAAAGCCCGCTGTTCCTGCAACAGGCCGAAGTCGCTGCTCTCAGTGCCGGTAAGCCTGCGGAACTCCCCGGGATGGGGAGTAAGGATTGTACGCGGAGAGAGCAGTTCAAGCCAGTCCCTGTGCTGTGACAGAATATTCAGTGCGTCGGCATCAAGCACTACCGGCACTGCAGCCCTCTCGAGAAGGCTCTTCAGGACCAAGGCAGTGTCAGGATCAGTTCCCAGACCGGGACCTGCCCCGATGGCGTCATACAGCGCAAGGTCCGGGAGTGTTGTCACATTGCTGCTGCCCGGATCGGGGGATACCATGGCCTCCGGAAGGGCAGCCTGCATTGCAAGGACAGATGATGATGGGGTATGAACAGTCACCAGGCCTGAGCCGGTGCGCAGGGCTGCCCCGGCTGAGAGAATGGCTGCCCCGGCTTTTCCGTAGCTGCCGGCGATGAGCAGTGCGTGGCCGAAGGTGCCTTTGTGGTCGAACTTGCTCCTGGTCTTAAGCATAGGCCTTACACTCTCACGTAATATATAATGGTAAGGCGTAGGCATTGCTGCAATGGTACCGGGATGAAGCCCTATGTCAATAACCTCCCATGCTCCTGTGTATTTACCATTGCCGGCAAACATGAATGCAAGCTTTGGAAACTGGAATGTGACTGTCCTCGTGGCCATGACTACAGAACCGGTCTCCGGGATGTTGTTTTCTTCACAGAAGAGCCCGGAGGGCACGTCCACCGAAAGGACAAAGGCAGATGTTTCGTTAATTTTCCGGATGACCTCAGCAGCGATGCCTGCCGGTGGTTTGCGCAGACCCGTGCCAAAAATTGCATCAATTATCACCTCCTCCCTGCCGATGGGGGGAAACTGGTTGCTGTCAGTTATCAGAGCCGGAATGACACCGCTCCTTTCAAGACGGTCAGCATTCAAACGGAACTCACTGCTGCGGGCAGAGCCGGTCTCAACAACAAAGACCTTAACAAGATACCCGTCCTCATGCATAAGCCTTGCAAGTACCAGCCCGTCACCGCCGTTGTTGCCGGGCCCGGCGAACACGTTAATCTTCCTTTCAGGAGCCACAATGTCCTTGACACGCTGAAAGAGGGTGGTTGCAGCACGTTCCATCAACCCTGCCGGCGTAACAGGCTCAAGTCGGATTGTTGCTGCATCAATTTCCCGTATCTCTGCGGATGTAAAAATCTTCATACTATAGAGCTTGTACTGAGGTTACAAATGTAAAAATATAGACGATGCAAAATAATTCCTCTAAGATATAATGCATGTCTGCAAATTAAAAAGATTAATATATTTGTCACACTCAGAATAAACCAAACC
Source organism: uncultured Rikenella sp. (assembly GCA_964530645.1). Lineage (GTDB taxonomy): Bacteria > Bacteroidota > Bacteroidia > Bacteroidales > VadinHA17 > SR-FBR-E99. The sequence goes on from CAZHAI010000277.1 coordinate 2,862, forward strand.
TATTAATACAGAAAACTATGCTTAAAAATCATCCCAAAGGACTAATTGTTGCCTTCTTCGCCAACATGGGTGAAAGGTTCGGCTTTTACACCATGATGGCAATCCTGGTTCTTTTCCTGCAGGC
>CAZHAI010000278.1:0-2933 GCA_964530645.1 uncultured Rikenella sp.
TTGTTTCTTTGCGTTATCCGATTTTTACCTTGTAGACGGTAATCACCCCGTCAGGACACACAACCGCGCAGTTTGAGCAGCCGATGCATGTCTCGGGATTGGCTGCATAACTGTAATGGTATCCCTTTGAATTCACCTCGGTTGCCAGGGCGAGTGTCTGGGTAGGGCAGGTCACAACACAAACCTCGCATCCCTTGCACTTTTCGCGGTCGACAACAACAGCTCCTTTTATCTTTGCCATATTTTTTTGAGTTTATTCCCTATTTAAATGTAAGAATTATTTTGTAACCGGGTTGTTCCTGCTGAAGAGTTCCAACCGTTCCTCAAGCATCGGAAGCTGATTTTTCCTCACCTGCGAAACACAGGCTCTCAGCCCCTCGTGACGCTCACTGCCACATATATTGAGTGTGATTGCAGCTATGCCGTATGAGAGCAACTCCTGCAACAGCTCGCCTCCGCTCATGCCGGGGTATGATATTGTGAAATAAAAGCCGTCTGCCACGGGTCTGTCAATGTCCATGTCGTACACAATGTGAAAACCGTTTCTGATGAACATCTCCTTCATCCTGGCCGCTTTCTCACCGTAGACACGTGTGTTATCCACGAAGTTGTAAAGTCCTTCATTGACTGCCTTGAGGATGGCAGTAAATCCGTACTGTGCCGAGTGTGTCACCCCGGATGAGAGGGCATACAGTGCCCCGAAGATCATAGCCCGGCCGAATATCTCCGATGAGTAATATCTCAGCAGGTCCGGGTAACGCCTGTTATACAGATGGTCTGACATTACAAGCAGCCCTATCCTTTGTCCGGCGTAGCTGAATATCTTTGAGCTGGAAATGAGCAGGATATAATCGTCACAGTATTTGGCAACCGTTGGCTGGAACGGTGGCACACCGGGCACAGAGTAGTTCTCGCGGAAATCCATCCCGAAGTATGCCAGGTCCTCGATTACAATTACGTCATACTTTTTTGCCACTGAGCCAATAGTACGCAGTTCGTCGTCTGTGAAACATATCCAGGACGGGTTGTTGGGGTTGGAGTAAAGTAAGGTGGATACCTTTCCGCACTCCAGTATTGATTCCAGCTTGGGGCCAAGCTTTTCGCCACGATAGTTATATACATCGAACGACCGGTAGTCCTGGCCCAGTATCCTTGTCTGGGTCTTCTGCACCGGGAAGCCCGGGTCAATGAAGAGTGTTCCCTCCTTGGTGCGGTCATTACGGTTGGCAACCATGAAGCTTGCCATCCCTCCCATCATGGCGCCCCCTGTTGGCACGCAGCATGAGGGATTAACATCAATGTCGAGGAAGTTTTTGACGAAGCGGGCGGCCTCCGTCTTCATCTCGGGCAAACCCTCGATGTCAGGATAATCAGATGCCACTCCCCTGCGAAGAGCTTCTATCTCTGCCCTGACACCCACCTCAGCCGAGGGAAGTCCGGGAACTCCCATCTCCATCCTGATGAATTCAACGCCTGTCTCCTGACGCAGAACGTTCACCAGCTTGACTATCTCCCTGATGCTTGCATTGCCCAGGTCGGTGATCCCGCTGGATACTATTGCATTGCTTACTGTTTGGCGATTTATGGGGGTATTTTTCATAAATTTTTCATTTAAGGCCCTCATCTAAGGCCCTAAGATAAAAATTTATAAGAGAACGATAACTGCTATTTGTCATATTTCAAGATAGTCTGAAAGTCGAAAGGTCGGAAGGTCTGAAAGTTGAAAAACATACTCAGTCTTGTTGTCTATTAAGACTTTCAGACTCTCAGTCTCTCAGACTTTCTGGTCTCCTGCCTGCTCCTGCCGCAAGTGCAAGTATGACTCCGAGCACAGTGCTGTAGAGGGCAGCGACGAGCATCCTGAACTCTTCCGGAAGAAGGAAGTTGATCGTCTGTGCCGGTATCCAGAAGAGGGGTATGCTCTTTTTCAGCACAATACCCCACATGCTGTTCCAGTCGATCGAGGCCAGCAGCCTCGTCACATCGGGAACCGTAAGCAGTTTGCGCCTGTCTCCTCCTGCCGCGGCAATATGGAGGTCGCTCACCCGGTGCGTCACCATCAGCACAGGAGCATAGAATAGATTCAGAAAGGTACTGATGGCAAAGGCAAGCAGAACCCTGGCTCCTGTCAACGGTCCGGCCATAACTGCTGACGGGTTCTCCATTCCAAAATGCGAGGCAATCAGCGGTACGCCGCCGCCAAAGATCATAAAGGCAGCCTTGACCGTCATCCCGAGGAATCCCCAGACGACTGCGCGGTAAACCAGGGCAAACCCTGCCGGCAGGTATATTCCGCTGCGGATCCTGCTGCCGAGCATCTCTCCCATTGTTGCCAGGATTGCGAATTTAATGAAGCTCGCAGTGAATGCCCAATCGGTACTGAACCAGACAAAGAATTCATACAGTTTGTCAGACAGGAAAAACGGGACAAACAATCCGACAAAAACAAAGGTGAATATTATATCTGTACGCTTCATATGAATTTTCGATGTGCGGTTTGCGATTTATAATGCTTCATCCCCATCTGGGAACAATGGTTCCCGGTCTTCATTCTACAATGCTTTATCCCGTACGGGGAACATCACTACTGCCTAATGCCAACAGCCTGTTGCCTGATGTGACTGCTGACTGATCCTGGCGGATCCGTCACCTAACGCCCATTGTGACTGCCAACTGCCGACTGCCGACTGCTGACTCTTATCCTGGCATCCACAGCTACAATCTTATCAGGAGTGCCAAGAAGCGGATTGATGTCCATCTCGGTTATTTCCGGTGCGGCGGTAAGGAGATCCGAGAGGGAGGTGATCACCCTGGCAAAAGCCTCTTCATTCACCCCGGCAGCACCGCGGGCTCCCCTGATTATCTTATATGATTTGAGCGACCGTATCATAGTCCTGGCCTCCTGGTCAGAAACCGGCACAAGTGAGGTGGCC
>CAZHAI010000279.1:0-2921 GCA_964530645.1 uncultured Rikenella sp.
AGAGCTGCTACCGGCAGCGATGCCGCCTCGCTGAATGTCATTCCTACGGGTATACGCCTGAGCCTGTTCTCCTCCACTATCCTCAGCTCAGCCAGGGCACCGCCACGGTCAAAGAGAATCGACTTCGAGCCGTAAACCCTCTCACCCTGTGAGAGTGTATTCACCCCCGGGCCTGTTGCCCTGACGATGCCGGCAAAATCGGCACCGAAGATACGCGGGAACCGGAAACCGGAGACCACCCTCGCAACACCTTGCCTGATCTTCCAGTCGACCGGGTTGATCGAGACAGCTTTTACCTCCACGAGTATCTGTCCCGGACCGGCAACAGGGTCAGGCAGTTCGCCGTAGGCAGATGCCTCTGAATTGCCGTATGCTTTTGAGTAGTATGCTTTCATGATACCAAGTTAGCATTAACACTAAAACAATTGCTTCTGATTGTTCAAGGTATAATGCTCAGTCCCCTGAGAAAAGTGCATTGTGTAATATTTCTTCCCCGTGCATGTTTCTTCAACAGTAAGATTTACAGCGAACAGAGCCTGTTATAGACCTCGGTGAGTATCATGAAGTTTTTGAACTTTTTGAGGTCGGGATTCCTGGCAAACTCATCCTGCATCGCAGGACAGTCGCCGAAAAGCTGATCCAGCAGAGGATCATAGTTCTCCTTCTCTACCTTAATCATCTCACCGCCGTCCTTCACCACGAAATAGCTCGTGTATCTTGACCTGCCTTCGATGATCCGGTAATCGGTACGGTAGGTGGGGCCGATGATCAATCCTTCGCCCGGTGCCCAGGTGAATCCAATACCGTCTATCCTCGATCTTGTCTCAACGCGTGAGGTACTCGTCCCGATGCTTGACCGGTTCATGAAAACCGTCACCCTTCCTGTTATCAGCCGGTTCATGAAGACAGGCTCCTTCTTCTTCCATGAAGGGAGGCTGACATAATCTTCAGGCGGCAGGGGAATCCTTGCAGCCATGTCATCTTCACCGATCCACGCGGTAAGCTGATTGCCGAAGCCCAGGATCTCTCCTGCTGCAAGGGTCTGCTTTGTGCCTTTATCGGGAGTGAATTTTATTTCAACCGGATTATTTTCAACGTACTTCAGTGACCAGGTAAGTTTACCCCATACTGTGTCGCCGTTGCTGTAGATTACATATCCCGGTACCGGGAGGATGGGAGCCTGTCCCGGCCCCGTGGGTTCCCCCTGGGCAGAGACTTCTGAGCTCATCATTGCCGGGAAGGCTGCCAGGAGGAGTGCTTTCAGAAAGAGAGTGGCTTTTTTCATTATATGCATATTGTCTTATAACAAACATCCTCAGGCAAAGTTATTCCACCGGGCCTCGGAAGTCAGGGTATTTCTATTTCTGAGGCCGGAAAAAGTGAATCAGAAGTATTATTCAGTTGATTTTCCTGATCAGCGTCCCGCCTGCGGTGAAGCCGGTGACACTGCCCTTGTCGTCAGTCACAAACTTCATTTCGTCGCGCGACTCCCTGACAAAGAAATCTGTTTCTGAGGTGAAGTAGGCTCTCACCCAGAATCCTGGATAGGGGCTTATCAACAGTTTGTTCCCTTCCATCTTGACGGTGAAGGTTGATCCTCCGGCTTCATATGTGCCGGTATAGCCCTCGAGCATCGCCTCATCAACATCCACCACTGTCTTCATTACCGGCTTGTAATAGTCCTTCCAGCCGTACACTGTGGCAACGCTGTTAGCCACCTCCGCGCAGAGCGACCCGTTGTCTGAGTTGGTCATTATAACCATCCCGTTGCCGCTGATTACATCCCCGACGTAGTAACAAGCAAAACCTTCGTTACCTCCGTTGTGTGAAAAATAGTAGCTTGAATCATTCTTCATAACAAACACACCGAGAGCTGCATCCTCCATAACCGGTTCCAGCCGCATCTTCGTATACTCAGATGTCAGGACCTTATCTGACCTCCCGTTGTATGACAGTGCGGTCTCAATTATATATTTGCCCAGGTCGGTGGGATTGGTCCACAAGCCTGCCGGCGCCTGCTCGGGATAGATATGAAACTTGCCCTTTACCGGTGTGCCGTCTGCCTTATAGCCGGAGGCCAGCAGTTTGCTCTTCCCGGCAGCCGGCGGTTGCATGAAGCTGCTGCTATTCATTCCCAGCGGGTCAAGTACAGCCTTCTGCATGAACTCATCGTATGGCCGGCCTGTTACATCGGTTACAATTAGCTGCGTCATTGTTGTTCCGCCTCCCGAGTAGACAACACGGGTTCCTGGTTCTATGAATGAACGCACTGCTTCAGTGTTGGCCGGCTTCTCTCCATCCAGAATCTGCTGTACTGTCGGGAGGCTTTCGCCCTGCGCATAACCGGGAAATCCGTGTATTGTCAGTCCTGCGGTGTGACTCAGGAGGGCGGCAAGGGTTATTGGTTTGCCCTTTGATAAGGAGTCATAGGGAAATTTCCATGATGCGAGGTATTGGTTGATATCTGCGCTCAGGTCCAGTTTTCCGTCCTGAACCAGTTTAAGCACGCCCACGCCGTTGAGCGACTTGCTTATCGATGCTGCCTGGAAGAGGGTCTTCTCCGTCACCGGGCGCTGTTCTGACACATCAGCCCAGCCATAACCTTTTGCCCAGTCAAGCTTGAAGTTGTGTATGACAGCAATACTGACACCTGTTATGTTATGGTGCTTCATCCTTTCTTCGAGGTTCCAGATTGTGTCATACTGTGTTTTTACCCAGTCACCGAGGCTGTTTTCCACCAGTTTTATTTTTTCTTCTGTTTCCACAGAGTAGGTAGTTTGTGACGTTGACTGGCAGCCTGTGCTGATGAAGGCCAGAATAAAGAGTGACTGTAGAAAATGGAGATTTCGTTTCATTCGAGAGAATATTTGAAATAAAAATAGGAAATAGATTCAAAAAATATAGTATTCAATTTTAAAAAT
>CAZHAI010000280.1:0-2917 GCA_964530645.1 uncultured Rikenella sp.
CAGAGAAGGAAGCCGGTGTTGATCCTGACATTCTTCAGGATGTCAGCGGCAAGGGAGTTGATTTTCCCCTGCTCTCCCGGTTTGCTGAAACGGATATCATCCATATTGTAGACGGTTTAAGCTTTTTCTTCCTTATACTCCCTCTTTTCTCCCTCCTCAAACTCAAAGATCCTGTTCTTCGGTGGCAGATAGTAAACCCTGGGTTTCGTGCCAAGTTCAGGCATCAGCCTGTAACCGGCGTTCTTTTCGAGCAACTCGCTCAAACGCACTGTTTCCTTGGTGGTTCCGTTTGTGACGGCATCCTCATTCTCATCCCCGAAATAAAATACCCCGTTGGGGCAGGCTGATACACAGTACGGAAGCAATCCCTCCCTCAGCCTGTCAGCGCTGAAGAGACATTTCGTGACTGTACCCTTTTTCTGCGGGACGTTTAGCTCCACATCATACTCCTTGTCCTTGTCAGCATCATTGTGTGACGGTTCCTGCCAGTGGAATATCCTGGCAGAGTAGGGGCAGGCTGCAATGCAGAAACGGCAACCGATGCATCTTTCATTGTCAATAAGGACAATCCCGTCCTGCCTTTTAAAGGTTGCATCCACAGGGCATACCGAGACGCACGGCGGGTTGTCACAGTGCTGGCAGGGTTTGGGCATAAAATATGCAGGTGTGTTCGCAGACTCCTGCATTACAAGTGTGTTTATGTGATATTCGTAAGGCCTGAGATGATGTGCGCCCTGGCACGCTTCAACACATTTCCTGGCGTTACGGCATCTCGAGAGGTCAAGCACCATTACCCACCTGCGGCCCGGAATGCCTTCCCTTCCCCTGGTCTGAAGCATCTTCAGGTCAGGCTTGAAATCCCGCATCTGCTCCACCGGAATCTCCACCAACCGGTTATCTTCAGTGAGCACCTTCACATAACCCTCACGGTGCTTCTCTTTTTCAAAACGGTGGCCTGAGTATATCGCTGCACCTCCCGTGACAGTTACAGCTCCTGCAAGGGTGACCTTCCTGATGAAGTCCCTCCTGGAGCTTTCAAGTGCCTTGTCAAGGTCCTTGCTGCGATTACCCTCTTCCTTCTTCTCTCTGGACATGGTAATCAGCTTGTGGTTGAAATCTTTTTCTATGTGCGGCAGGCTTATTGAACAGTGCCTGGAATTACTTTCAGCGCCTTGTATCCGGCAGCGTCAACAGCAGCCTTCAGGGCGGCAGTATCCACTTTCCCCGGTTCAAACTCGATGACGGCTTTACCGTCAGTTGCCGAGGCGGTAACCGACTTAACCCCCGGGATCTTTTCAAGGCTGGTGCAAATTGTGTTTTCGCAACCCGCACAGGTCATCCCTTCAATTGAGAGATCAACAGTTGCTGTCACTGCTTCAGACTCCTGAGCCTTGTTCACTTTTGTGCTCTTCCCGCCGCCACAGGAAACCGACATAATCATCAGGCAGAGAAGCAAAATCAGAGAAGATATTGTTCTGGTCATAGTCAAGAAGTTTAGGTTAACATACTAAAATCAGGTTCCATAAATATATAAAAATTTTCTTCCTCCGCTAAGTATTGAATAAAATATCACTGAAGCTCCTGCCCCGGCAGTGGAAGACCCGGTTCAATGCCAAAAGACATCACCCATAATTTCTTCATCAAATCTTCATAATTGCATTCATATATTTCGATTGTGGTTATATCCTGCAAGCGGGGTAAACCGGTGCCGTAACAGGCAAACATTCTTTCTTTCCATAAGTCCGTTTTAATGCAGTGAAGACTGCCGGTGCCCCAACCGGCAGTCTTCCACATTTATATCCGACTTCAAACAGGAAATGATTTCCCGTGCTGTTAATTCATAAGCTTCATCTGGAGATAAGAATACATGAGCGCCCATATTTCTGCCTCCTGCGCATTTGTTGATGCTGCCCCATGACCCCCTTCGATAGTCTCATGATAGTATACCGGGTGCCCCATCTCAATCATCTTCGCCGCCATCTTGCGGGCATGTCCCGGGTGAACCCTGTCATCAAGGGTTGAGGTGATGAACAGAGGAGTCGGATACTTCGCATCCTTCTTTACATTCTGGTAGGGAGAGTACTTGCTTATGAATTCCCAGTCGGCCGGCACATCCGGATTACCGTATTCATCCATCCAGCTTGCTCCTGCCAGCAGTTTGTTATACCTCTTCATGTCGAGGAGTGGAGCCCCTATCACAACCGCATTCCACAGGTCAGGCCTTTGCGTCAGGGATACTCCCGCAAGAAGTCCGCCATTGCTCCAGCCATATGCTCCCATGTGCTCAGAGGAGGTTATGTTTCTTTTGATCAGGTCCTCGGCAACTGCAAAGAAATCGTCATAGGCGTTCTGTCTCTTTTCACGCAGCGCCGACTGGTGCCATGCAGGCCCGAACTCTCCGCCGCCGCGGATATTGGCCATAACGTACACGCCTCCCTTTTCAATCCAGCCAATGCCGGTGATCGAGCTGTAACCGGGACGGGTGGAACTGTTGAACCCTCCGTAGCCGTAAACCAGGGTGGGATTAGTGCCGTCAAATGCCATGTCGGCAGGATAAACAATGAAGTAGGGAATCTTCGTGCCGTCTTTGGAGATGGCTTCAAACTGGTCAACTTTCACACCTGAGGCATCAAAATAATCTTTCTGCTTCCTGATGGATTTGATATCCTTGCCGTCTGAGTAATATAGAGTTGTGGGAGTGGCAGGGTTGCTGAAGGTGAAGAACCAGTCGTTTGACAGGTCATCCGAACCGGCAAGTCCCACCGTTCCGAATTCCGGAACCGGAACAGCTTCGCCGGCCCACTTCCCGTTGTTCAGGCGGTAAATTGTAAGCTTGCCCTGTACATTCTCCATTGTAGCTGCCACGATGAAGTCACGCGTTGACATTACACCTGCAAGGCTTGCTCTTTCTTCTGGT
>CAZHAI010000281.1:0-2076 GCA_964530645.1 uncultured Rikenella sp.
TGTAAGTATACCCGAATTCAGCGGCGAGAGTCTTCAGTTTGCCATTGAGCTCCATGATTTCCGGTGTTTTGTTTGTGTGGTTTTTCGCCATCCCGGTAGCGGGATTGACAGGCAGAACACTCTGAACGTAAACCTTTGTGCGTGGCGATTCAGCCCTGATTCTCTCAAGAATCTTCCTGTAATTGTCCGTCACCTCTGCAGGGGTCATGTTGCGCGAGAGGTCATTGACGCCGATCATTATGAACAGTTTTTTTGGCTGCAGTTTAGTGATTGCATCGAGCCGGAACAGGATTCCCTCTGTAATGTCAGCGCTGATACCCCTGTTGATGCACTTCTTGTTGCCCAGCAGTTCGAACCACTCTGCTCCGTCAGTGATGCTGTTGCCAAGGAAGACGATCTCGTTCTTTATGTCCGGCAGGTTATCGTACATATCCTTGCTGTGCCACCAGTAGGGAGCGAATTTCGAGCTGTCGATTGCAGCGGTCTGTGTCTGAGAGTTTACGAAAGACGTTGCACTGATCAATGCAGCGAAAACCAGAATGAATCTTTTCATTTAATTATGTTTTTGATAATTTGTACCATATTGTCATATTGCGCTTCCATGTCCTTCAGCAGTGTAAGCTGGACCCTGGTTCGTTGAAGGTTATGAAACGGATATTTTATCTTGTAATAGTTGTCTCCGTCAATATAGTCAGTGAGGAAGCGGGTGGCCATAATGTAGGTCAGCAGACCGGGAGCAAAGGGGAGGTATTCAATCTCAGTTGCGTTCAGCGTGCCCCGGGTTTCCGAAACGAACCCCTCTGCATAGGCTTTGTAAATCTCTATATCCATTGACACGGCAGACAGATCGGCGCTGTCTTCCTCGGCCCTGTTGGTGGCGGTGCGAATAGCATCGCCAAAGTCGTAATGCACGTAGCCAGGCATCACCGTGTCAAGGTCAATTATCAGCAGGGCTCTGTCGTTCCGGTCGAAGAGAATGTTGTTGAACTTGGTGTCGTTATGAGTGATTCTCAGTGGGATGCGTCCTTCAGCACCAAGGCGGATGATTGTCTTCATCTCCTCCTCACGTCGGGTAATCTCATCGATTTCCTTCCTGACCGATTCCACCCTGCCGGCCGGATTCTTTACTATAACTTCATGGAAGGTCTCCAGACGCTTTGCAATATTGTGGAAGTCAGGGATTGTTTCATACAGCGGTTCACCTGGCAGGTCGGCAAGTAGGGCCTGGAACCTGCCGGTGATTCTTCCGCCTTCAAACGCTTTATGCCGGCTGTCGACCCTCTCGTACGACCTGTGATCAGAGATGAAGATGAACATCCTCCAGTAACGTCCCTCCTCGTCGGTTATAAATGATCTTCCTGTATCAGCAGAGGGCATCAGGGTAAGACATTCCCGCTTAACCTCGCTGCCCGGCATGAGGGCTAACTTGTTTCTGAGGTGTGAGGTCACCCTCTCCATGTTTTCCTGGAGGGCGGGGATGTTCCTGAAAACATTGCTGTTAAGTCTCTGGAGTATATAATCATCACACTCCTTCTCCGCGGTGATGATCCGGAAGGTGTCATGTATGTGGCCTGGTCCGAAGGCCTTGCCTTCCAGGAATGAGCCCTCCGCACTGAACCGGCTGAAGATCCTTCTGAGGTCAGGTTCCATAGCCGTTCTGTTATCTTCCCTTGAGCCTGTAGCCGTAGAGTGCGTAGTAGAGAAGGATAAGGTAGCAGGGGAGGCAAACCCAGTATGCTGCCTGGGTATTGAAGATGTCAGCCATTTTTCCGTATACGAGCGGAATGATTGCTCCTCCTACCACTGCCATGATCAACAGGGCAGAGGCGGTCTTTGTAAACCGGCCGACCCCATTGAGGGCCAGCGGCCACATTGAGGGCCAGATAAGGGCGTTGGCAAGACCGAGCAGGGCAACAAACAGCACGGTGACAGGAATCGTCAGAGTCACGGACTGGAAGGTGACAAGGTCCCTGAAAGGCATTGTTATATGCTGGCCGGCGGGGGCGAAAACAGCTCCCAGGGTGAAAATGATCCCGAGTATTGCCGAGATGCGCAGGGCATTTACCTGTGACAGAA
>CAZHAI010000281.1:2086-2788 GCA_964530645.1 uncultured Rikenella sp.
TTCGGAATAAAGATGATTCCGCATATGTAGCCGATAATCATCCCAAGCATTGTCAGTGATGTGAAATATTTGGCAGAAGACATGTCAATGCTCAGGGACTGTCCGTAGCGGATTATTGTATCCCCGGCAATAACCTCAACACCGACATAGAAGAAGAGCGCAATTGCTCCAACGATCATGTGCGGGAAATGCCAGATACTTGTTTTGTTTACGTTTGAGTCGCCCACTGAAGGTTCCTCTGCGTCCGTGTCAACTTCGGGAAGGTGCGCAAAGCGAAGGAGGAGTCCCAGTGCCACCAGGATGACGGCCATGATTATGTACGGGTTGATGACCCGGGTTGCCAGCTGATCAAGGATCCCGGAGCGCATCACAGCGTCGCTGGCTTCGGCGAGCTGCCGGTCAAGCAGATGTGAATCCTTCATAATATGTGCGCCGAGGATAATAGGGGCGATGGCACCGGCAAACTTGTTGGCGATACCCATCATGCTTATTCGCTTTGCGGCGCTCTCACGCGGACCGATGATTGTCACGTAAGGGTTGGATGCGGTTTGCAGCAGCGCCATGCCGGTGCCCTGGACGAAGAGGCCGAGAAGGAAGATGGGGTAGCTCCTTGCCATTGCGGCAGGGATGAAGATCAGTGCTCCCACGGCCATTACCCAGAGACCGATTGACATTCCGTTCTTGAACCCGGTCTTCTTCAGC
>CAZHAI010000282.1:0-2763 GCA_964530645.1 uncultured Rikenella sp.
CGGCATGAAGAGAAGAAGCTTCTTCAAAATCATGGGCAGCGGCATTATCCTCTTTTTTAATCCATTGGGTAGAATTGACCTGCTGGCCTCACCTTCGCCGCAGCCCAGATCACTAACAAAGGACTACAACGCTTTTCTTCATATCGGGGAGAACGGCACAGTAACCTGTTTCACCGGAAAGATCGAAATGGGTCAGGGCATTATTACCTCGCTTCCTCAAATGATGGCAGATGAGCTCAATGTGCCGCTTGAGAGTATTAAGATTATCATGGGAGATACCTCACTCTGCCCGTACGACCAGGGTACCTGGGGTTCACTGACAACCCGCGCTTTCGGTCCTGCAATGAGGGCTGCCGGTGCAGAAGCCAGAGTCGTACTTGTTGAAATGGCATCTGAGAAGCTGGGAGTACCGGCCGGACAGCTAGAAGTAAAGGACGGGGTGATCTCAGTTATCGGAAATCCTTCGAAAAATGTGAGCTATGCCGAACTTGCAAAAGGGAAGAAGCTTGAAAAGTACCTTGATGTCAAACCCCCGGTAGAGGATCATATTAAGTTTAATTACGTCGGGACACCCTACAAACACAGTGATGCACATGATAAGGTCACAGGCAAGGCCATCTACACGGGAGACCTGAAACTCCCGGGAATGCTCCATGCCCGTATACTGAGACCTCCTTCTCATGGTGCAACCCTTGTATCTGCTGACACCTCCTATGTTGAAAAGATGGAAGGGGTGGAGGTTGTGCGCGACAAGGATTTAATTGCTGTTGTAAGTGAGAACCGTGATCTTGCGGATCTGGCTGTAGTAAGGATAACCGCTGAATATACTTATAATGAATTGAACGTAAGCAGCGAAACAATCTTCGACTATATAAACAAGGGCGAATACAGGGTTAACGTCGTGCGCACATCAGGCGACCCCGATGCAGCCCCGGAGCAGTGTGATAAGGTTTTCGAGCACGAATACCATGATCCCTATCTGGCTCATGCTCCTGTTGAGCCTCATACTGCTCTTGCCCGTTTTGAGGGTGACCAGATGACGGTATGGGCCTCTACTCAGTCGCCTTTCGGGCTTCAGGATGCCCTTGTCCGGGATTTAGGGCTTACACGTGAGAATGTAAGGGTGATCACCCCCTTCGTAGGAGGAGGCTTTGGCGGAAAAAGCGCATACAGTCAAGGTGTTGAGGCAGCGCGACTGGCACGCCTGACGGGAAGGCCGGTTATGGTTGCCTGGACTCGTGATGAGGAGTTCTTCTACGATATCTTCCATCCTGCTTCAGTCGTGAAAGTGAAATCGGGAATTGACCAGGCGGGCAGAATACACCTGTGGGATTATCATGTTTACCTTGCCGGCACTCGTGGAGCGGAGACAATCTATGATGTGCCCAACGCCAGAACCACAAGTTACAGCCAGGACAGATCGAAATATCCTGTGCATCCTTTCGGAACGGGTCCGTGGCGCGCGCCGAACAACAACACCAATACATTTGCCCGTGAGACACAGATAGACATCATGGCCTCATCAACTGGTGCAGATCCGCTTGAATTCAGACTTAAGAACCTGAAAGACGAGAATATGATAGGTGTTCTGAAGGCTGTTGCAGAGAAATTCGGATACGTTCCCGGCAAGACTCCTTCCGGACGTGGCATTGGGATTGCGTGTGGAACTGATGCAGGAACCTGGGTTGCACATATTGCAGAGGTGGAAGTTGACCGAGTGACCGGCCGGGTGAAGGTGCTCAGGCTGGTGTGTGCACAGGACATGGGCCTCTGCGTCAATCCTCAGGGGGCATTGATACAGATGGAAGGCTGTCTTACAATGGCCCTTGGCTACACATTCACCGAAGAGGTGAGGTTCGAAGGTGGCAACATTCTCGACAGGAATTTTGACAGCTATGCTATACCCAGGTTCTCGTGGGTGCCGAAGCTGGAGTGCGTTATCCTTGACAAAAAGGATCAGCCGCCTCAAGGTGGAGGCGAGCCTGCCATCATCGCCGTAGGAGCGGCGGTAGGCAATGCAATCTTCGACGCCACCGGCGCCAGGCTGTTCAGGGTGCCGTTCACTCCTGAGAGGGTGCTGGAGGCTATAAAAGGTCTGAAGTCTGAAGGCCCCGACCTGGAGCCGGTCGGGGTTTCGGATTCGCCTCCCGCGAATCCTCAATCTGAAGGTCCGGAAAAAACCAGGCCTAAGAACCGGCCGAAACGCAGGGAGCGCAGACCCGCAAGGTGATTATAAATGAGAAGGAGGGATGCCGACGTGACAACCCTCCCTTTAAGCGTCATATTATCAGGCCAAAAGTCTGAAGAAGCTGAAATTCACGTTACCGTATTTTCTGTGTTCGGAAAAGTATTTTGACTGATCAAAATTCATCGAATCAGGATGTTCCAGGATAAACAGTGTGGAGGCATGGACGGCTCCTGACTCCATAACCATCTGAGGTATCTCCGGCAGCCATTTCAGTGCATATGGAGGATCGGCAAAGATTATGTCATACTGTTTGTGACATATCTTCAGCCAGTCGCGCACTTCTATCCGGTGTACCTTTGCGGAATCAAGACCGAGGCTGCGCAGGGTATTGCTGATAAAAACACAATTGCGCCTGTCAGTCTCAATTATATCAATGTCCTCCGTACCCCTGGAGGCAAATTCATAGCTGATGGCTCCCGTGCCGCCAAATAGGTCGAGGAGCGAGACGGAAGAGAAGTCGTACCTGTTATTCAGGATATTCATAAGCCCCTCACGGGCGAAGTCGGTAGTTGGTC
>CAZHAI010000283.1:0-2704 GCA_964530645.1 uncultured Rikenella sp.
GACGGTCTTAATGTTGATGAGGGGATTGCCGCAATTACAAAGTGGATCGAGGACAGGAACATCGGGATGCACCGCGTCAATTACAAACTGCGTGACTGGCTCTTCAGCCGTCAGCGTTACTGGGGCGAACCATTCCCGGTCATCCACTGGGAGGACGGTACTATCAGCCCGGTCGACGAGAACGAACTGCCCCTTGCCCTCCCGGAACTGGAGGTGTATGAACCCGGCGAGAACGGCGAGTCGCCTCTCTCCAACGCAACCGACTGGTTATGGGTGACCGATAAAAACGGCCGTCGCGGCAAGCGCGAGACCAATACAATGCCGCAATGGGCAGGTTCATGCTGGTATTACCTGCGATTCATTGACCCGAAAAACGACAAGGCCATATTTGACCCTGAAAAGGAGCGCTACTGGATGCCCGTTGACCTCTACATTGGCGGAGCAGAACATGCAGTGCTGCATCTGCTATATGCCCGCTTCTGGCACAAGGTGCTCTTTGACCTCGGCATTGTATCAACTGATGAGCCATTCAAAAAGCTCTTCAACCAGGGAATGATACTGGCGTTTGCATATGAAACAGCCACAGGTGCCAAGGTAGCCTCAGACCAGGTCTCCGAAAAGGACGGCAAATTCATCATCACAGAAACCGGTGAGGAGGTAAGCCAGATAGTGGCTAAAATGTCAAAAAGCCTGAAGAACGTCATCAATCCCGACGATGTTGTGAAGAGCTACGGCGCTGATACTCTGAGGCTCTTCGAGATGTTTCTCGGTCCTCTGGAGGCAACGAAACCATGGGACGAGAAGGGAATTAAAGGCCCGCACAACTTCCTGGCAAGAGCATACCGACTGATCGCGAACAGTGAGAACATCACCGGCACGGAAGAAGACACCGAGGTGCTCAAGACGCTGCACAGGACAATAAAGAAAGTGACTGAGGATATCGAAGGGCTTCGTTTCAACACTGCAATCTCGGCGATGATGATCTTCCTGAATATCGCCATGAAAAAGGAGAAGATAACGCTTGATACCGCTTCGACCTTCGTCAGACTCCTGTCGCCATTTGCACCCCATCTGGGCGAGGAGCTGTGGCAGATGACCGGCCATACCGGCACACTGGCATATGAACCCTGGCCAATCGCCGACGAAATATATCTGAAGGAGGATACATTTGAATGCCCCGTTTCCGTTAACGGTAAGATGAGGTTTAAAATAGAACTGCCGGTAGACCTTTCCCGTGAAGAAGTTACCCGCATTATTCTGGCGGACGAAAGGGCTCAGAAATGGATAGGCACAGCCACGCCAAAAATTATTGTGGTACCCAACCGGATAGTCAACATCGTACTATGAGATTAGCTGGCTCACTTACGGCGCTCCTTGCCGCCGCGATGCTGATCACCGCCTCCTGCGTACGCAGCGGAGCGGCAGAAGGTTCTGAAAGTGCAGGTAGTGCTGTTCTTACCCCGGCTGCGACTCCGGCCGATTCCGCAAATGCCACCGGCACCCCGGGAAATTCAGCCAATGTAATCGGAAATGCTTCAGAATATGCCGATTCCGCAGGCCTGCCTCAATACTCCGCAACGGGAACTGTCCATACGGCTGAAGTAAGGAAAGGCTTTTTTGGCATCCCTCTCGATTCTTACAACATCATAACAGGTAATATAAAGAGGAACCAGTTCATCTCTTCCATACTGGCATCTCACGGTGTCGACTGGAATGACATTGAAAAGCTCCTGATGGACAACAGGGAGACGTTCGATCCGCGAAAGGTACGTACAGGCAGTTCCTATTCGGTGCTGATTACAGCAGATACCCTCAGCAAACCTGATTATTTTATCTACCGTCATGACCCCAGGGTTTCCTACGTCTTCTCGCTGAAGGATACACTTGCCATTTACAGGCATGATGCGGAGATAAGAAAGACTGTACGTTACTCCTCAGGTACAATAAATACTTCGCTATGGGAGGCGACACAGGAGAACAATCTCAACCCGAACCTCTCTGCCGAACTTTCGGAGATATATGCATGGACAATCGACTTCTTCGGCCTGCAGAAGGGAGACAGATTCAAGGTGATCTATGAGGAGGAGTTCATCGGCGAGGAGTCAGTGGGCATAAAAAGGGTCCATGCTGCTGAGTTCGAGCATGCCGGCAATACAATTTTTGCCATCCCTTTCATCCAGGACAGTGTGATGTCGTTCTTCGACACAACCGGCGCCAGCCTGCGCAAGGCGTTTCTCAAAGCACCCCTGCATTATTCGCGTATCAGCTCGCGTTTCTCGGGCGGAAGACTTCATCCCATCCTCAGGATTGTCAGGGCGCATCACGGAGTTGACTATGCTGCCCCGCTCGGCACCCCGGTGGTGGCCATTGGCGACGGCAGGGTAACCAGCACAAGTTATGAGGGTGGAGCAGGAAGAATGGTGAGGATAACGCACAACAGCGTCTATTCGACGGCTTACATGCATCTCTCGCGATTCGGCCCGGGGATATCACCCGGTGTTTATGTGAAGCAGGGTCAGGTGATAGGTTATGTGGGAAGCTCCGGTCTCTCAACCGGGCCTCACCTCGATTTCAGGTTCTACCGGAACGGTTCGCCAATTGATCCGTTGAGGGTTGAGGCGCCGCCTGTCAACCCGGTTGCCCCGGAGTCGTTGGAGGAATTCAACAGGGTGGCAGAGGGGTATATCAACCTGCTTGCAACAAT
>CAZHAI010000284.1:0-2677 GCA_964530645.1 uncultured Rikenella sp.
GGGGAGCACCTCCGAGGGGATGCCTACGCTCCTGGCCGCCGCGGCAACAAAATATGCTCCGTCATGCATGTACGGGAAATAGAGTACTCTGTTCACCGGGGGCTCTGAAGGACTGGGACGCGGACGTATGACTGAAATTTCCTTTTTCTCATTCTTTTCGGCTCCGGCAAGGCTGTCAAGGAAAGCCTCGATACGGGTTACCATCCCGGCGTCAGCCGAGTGCTCGTCAACCTCAAGATGGAGGAAAGGCTTTCCCTTCAGCTCTTCAGTGACATAATGCCAGATAAATGAGTCAGGTCCGCACCTGAAATTGCTGATGTATACTGCATAGAGCCCGGGAGTCCTGGCAACGAGCTGAGCCGCTGCTATAATCTTCTGACCGTTGGGCCAGTACATGTTACGGTAGTTGCCATATATATCCGGTATCCTGAGATCAAGCATATCCAGAGGAATGGGCATTACATTCTGCGCCCGCAGCTTGTTTGTCAGGTCGAGGTTAAGGTGTGGGTCGGCACTGTTATACGGCCTGCCAAGGATTATTACCGGCCGGCAGCCCTCCGGAAGCGCCTTTATTGCCTCCCTGCCAAGCCCGGCAAGTCCCTTTTCAAACGCTGTCTGCACCGCATCTGCCCTGTAGATTGCATTGCGGATATTCACATTATTCAGGCTGAACCTTTCACCGAAGAATGTGGTCAGTTCCTTCACCAGTGCACGCTCAAAATAGCGAAAGTGCAGGGTGGGAGTAAGGAACTTCGCTTCATCGACTTTTCCACGCAGTGATGCCTTAACCATGAACGGGAATGATTGTATCCACGGGCAGTTTGTGTTCGTGGTTTTGTCACCCTCCTTGAATTTGCCGTTGACAATGAACGGCATAAATATATAATCGACTCCCCTGTCAAGAAGGTCGATCACATGCCCGTGCATCAACTCAACCGGCAGGCATGTTTCGGATGTAATGGTTTCAATTGACTGAGTGATGAGCTTCTTGTCAGACTCCCTCGATAGAACCACATTAAACCCCAGTTCCTCAAAGAAGGTTCTCCAGAAGGGGAATTGCTGATAGTAGATCATCAGCGCTCTAGGTATCCCTATCGTGGGTCTGCCATCAGGCTCTTTCTCCACGTAATCACCGGTAAGCATCCTGATCCTCTCTTTAAAGAGGTCAGGTATATGGTCGGTTTTTTTCTTCCGGCCATCGGTCTCATATTTCTCACAGCGTCCTCCGTAGAAAAGGGCTTTTTCCTCTCCTTCGATCTTAACCCTGCTTATCTCACAGTGATTCACGCAGCTGTTGCAGATGAACCTGCTTATCTCAAATGCTGCATTACGCCTGCCGAAGCCCTTGAACGTCGTTTTCTGACCCTCAGCCATCGATCTCTTTGCCAGGATTGCAGCCCCGATTGCTCCGGTGACATCAAAATGGGGCGGAATAATTATCTTTTTCCCGAGCACCTGCTCGAAGGTCGCCACGACGGCCTTATTGTTGGTCACCCCGCCCTGGAAGAAAATCTTGTCACCGACCTTACGGTCAGCCACCACCTTCTGAAGGTAGTTGTAAACGATTGAGAAAGCCAGTCCCCCAACCAGGTTGTCATTCCTTGCTCCCTTCTGCATGAAGCTGTTCAGGTCAGACTCCATGAAGACGGTGCAGCGGTCACCCAGCTTGACAGGCGATTCTGCCTTCAACGCCATGGCTCCGAATTCTTCCACTATTTTAATGTTCAGCTTCTCAGCCTGTTCCTCAAGAAATGACCCCGTGCCTGCAGCACAGACCTTGTTCATCTCAAAGTCGACGACCACGCCGTTTTCGATGCTTATATACTTGGAGTCCTGTCCTCCGATCTCAAAAATCGTGTCGACGCCAGGGTCATAATCGATAGCAGCAGTGGCCTGTGCCGTTATCTCGTTCCGGACAACGTCAGCACCGATAAAGTCGCCTGTCAGGTAGCGCCCTGATCCTGTGGTTCCTGCTCCGATTACCTCAATGTCATTGCCGACTTCGTCATATATCTCAGACATCCCTTTCTGTATCGCCTCGAGGGGTTTGCCGGCTGTGGGAAGGTAGCGTCTCGCCACCACCTTGTGATCAGTGTCGATCAATACTACATTTGTGCTGAGTGATCCGACGTCGATACCCATATATACCGGGATTTTCCCGGTACCGTTCTTTCTGAACTTTACCTCCTTGTCGTAAACCGCTGAGGATTCCTTCAGCTGCGGAAGACTGACAAATTCTGTGGTGTCCTTCCTGAGATACTCTTCCAGTTTTTCAAGTCCGGCAAAATGTTGAGTCTGCAATCCGTCTGACAATCCGTACATTACAGCTCCAATGGCGCCCATTGATGCGTGATGATCAGGTATTATCAACTCCCGGGGTTCAAGGTCAAGCACCTCCCTGAAAGCCCTTACCATTCCAATGTTTGCAGCCACACCGCCAGAAAAGATGACGGATTTTCTGATCTCCTTGCTTCTTGCAACCGTACTCCGGAAGTTCCTCGCAAGTGCGAAACAGAGTCCGGCAACTATATCATGCAGGGGAGTCGCAAGCTGCTGATGATGGATCATGTCGCTCTTTGCAAACACGCTGCAGCGTCCGGCTATACGCGGAGGGTTTACCGAACGGAGCGCCATCTCACCGAACTCCTTCTCTATCGGAACACCTATCCTCCTGGCC
>CAZHAI010000285.1:0-2670 GCA_964530645.1 uncultured Rikenella sp.
ACTACCTGGCCAGACCGCTGGAGATACTCAAGATATGGCACGGAGGGCTGGCAAGTCACGGGGCAGCAATTGCAATACCGATATCGCTCTGGCTTTTCGCGAGAAAGGAGCGAAAGACATTTATATGGGCCATTGACAGGGTGGTTATCGTTGTGGCGCTTGCAGGTGCGCTGATACGCCTCGGGAACCTGATGAACTCGGAGATTTACGGTATTGAGACAACGTTGCCGTGGGGATTTGTATTCCTGCAGAACGGTGAGACGGCACCAAAGCACCCGACACAGATCTACGAGGCGCTGGCTTATCTCACAACCTTTGGCATCCTCATGCGTATGTACTGGAAGAGTCTCGGCAAACTAAAACCGGGGCTGCTCTTCGGAGTGTTCCTGGTACTTGTGTTCGGTTTCAGGTTCTTCGTGGAGTATGTAAAGGAGGATCAGGTGGCTTTCGAGGCCGGGATGAAGCTAAACATGGGCCAGTGGCTTAGCATACCTTTTGTGATGGCAGGCATTGCCCTGCTGGTGTGGGCCTACAGACACAAGCCTGCCCCCGTAGCCCCGGCCGCTCCGATAAAGCCAGGTGCACCGAAGAGATAGCCGTGCCGCATTAATCTTCGCGCAAAAGCTGCCGGATAAGGGAACCTGGCCAGACGGGTAACCACGACGAAAATACCGAAAAGCAGACAGCTGATTCCCGGAATAATTATGCCTTTCCGACCGAATGAATTGCCGGAAAAGTTGCTGCTACTTCTTCAGTATACCGTTGAATATGAGGCTGAGAATTGCTTCGAGGCGGTCGTTTATATCCATCTCGCGCTTGCGCCAGAAGAGCGGAACCTCCATCCCCTTCAGCATCGTCTGAATGGCCATCGCGGTGTATTCGCTGTCCTCCACATCAAAGATTCCCCTGTTGTTGCCGACATATACAAGCAGGCGCAGGATGGCAAGCTCTTCACGGTCATACCTCGACCTGATCTTCTCAATGAACTCGAAATGATCAAGGTTCTTGTCGAAGACCGCATTGTAATAGTTTGACAGCTTCGCGAACTCCCTCATCCTGACATATATGTAGTTGCGAAGCTTATCCGGCGGGGATTCAACCTCCTTGATCGCCTTTGTCAGCCTTGCGCGAAGCTGGTTCGCCTCATGCAACACCACCGCCTCAAAGATCTCCTCCTTGCTTCCGAAATAGTAGTAGATTGAACTCTTCCCTTTCTTCAGCGCCCTGGATATCTCATCCATCGTCGTCTTCCTGAAGCCGTAATGACTGAAAATCGTGCTGGCTGTCAGGATTATCCGTCTCCTGTATTCGTCTTTATCTACCATATGTTTTATTCTTAAGCAAAGATAATCAATATATTCTAATTGTGTGGACCAATCGGGTCGGAAATTCGAAAAGCAAACATGGTCCGGCAGATGAAAGTCATTGATTATCATTACAAGTGTAAATATTCTTAATTTTACGGATTAATTCAGGAGGGAAAAGAGGTTAATGAAAGTCGGGGAAAGGTATTATAGAAGCATCTGGCAGGATAAGGAAGATCAGGGAGCTGTAAAGGTGATTGACCAGCGCAGGCTTCCCTTTTCCTTTGAGGTCATGACTCTCCGGAGTGTTGCGGATGCATACGATGCGATCCGCGACATGGCGGTGAGGGGTGCTCCCCTGATTGGTGCCACGGCCGCTTGGGGCATATGGCTCTCCTTTCTCGAACACAGTGGCAGCACGTTATGGAACAGCAACGGGAAAGCCGTAGGCGGTGGTGCCCTGTTGACCGGGGATAGTGAACAGGAGGACATTCCTGACGTTTATACCCTGGTGAGACGTGATGCAGAGCGACTTAAGTCGGCGAGGCCCACAGCAGTCAATCTCGCCTGGGCGGTGGATTACATGACTGCAGTGGTGAAGAGTTTTCCTGATGCAGCGGTAATAAGCAGGGCTGCAGAGGGTTTGTGTGACGAGGAGGCAGAACGAAGCAGGCTTATAGGGGAGCACGGACTGCCGCTTATTGAGGCTATAAGCAGCAGAAAGGGGGGCGATGCCGTCAATATACTGACGCACTGTAATGCCGGGTGGCTGGCATGTGTCGATTACGGAACAGCACTGGCACCGGTATATCTTGCTCATGATAAAGGAATTAAGGTGCATATGTGGGTTGACGAGACCCGTCCGCGCAACCAGGGAAGCCGGCTTACGGCATGGGAATTGCTGAACCATGGTGTGCCATGTACTCTTATTACAGACAACGCCGGAGGGCACCTGATGCAAAACGGGATGGTGGATCTGGTGCTGGTGGGGTGCGACAGGGCGACAGCCTCGGGAGACGTGGCCAACAAGACGGGGACATATCTCAAGGCGCTGGCGGCACATGATAACGGGGTGCCGTTCTGGTCGGCCCTGCCGGTTTCCACGTTCGACCTGTCGATTGACCGGCCAGAACAGATAGTCATAGAAGAGAGGGATGCAGATGAGGTCAGGAGTATTGAAGGAGTCGCCATTGCACCTGACGGGATCGGAGTTTCGAACTACGGGTTTGACGTGACGCCCGCACGTCTGATCACCGGTCTGATAACGGACCGCGGTATTTGCCGGGCGAACAGGGAATCAATATTAAAAACGGTATCATAATCATATGGAAGGTTTTGTAAAGTTCAACTGCTACTGGAGCCAGTC
>CAZHAI010000286.1:0-2634 GCA_964530645.1 uncultured Rikenella sp.
ACAAAGCCCTCGGCAACTCCGGTATAGTAATCTGCTACATAGAGTTTTACCTCCCTGAACGGTATTGAGACACTGAGCTCAGAGCTGGGGTTTGGAACGTCAGGCAGCTTAATCTTCACCTTATCACCATTCTTCAAAGGCACATTCCGTGCGATAAAGACTCCGTCATCACCGGCGGTGGCACTGTATTCTTCCACTGCGCTGTCCGGCCGGCTGACAATCACTGTGAGATTGCCCTTATAAGGCACAGTGTCCATAACTCCCGGCACACTGCCCTTTACAAGACTGTGCACCTCTCCGGCAACATAGTCGCCCCAGGCGCAGGCCTCGTGAATAACCATGCTGTAACCGTGAAAATCGGGTTTCTTGTATTTCCACAGGGAATAGTAACTGTCGAGCAGTGTAAATTTCTTTGATACGATCTTACCTCCTGCCTTGAGCCTCAGCCCCACATCGGCATCAAGTGTCATGCCGTCGGTGGCCACTGTTCCCTCCATCCCGCCGTTGACATAAACATCAAGCGCATTGTATCCCTTGACCTTGAGGTTGGCTGTGCACTGAAAGCCCAGGAAGGCCTTCATCTGCGAGGTAATATCATAATCGATGTCGCACCATGACTCGATTGTGGAGATGTTTTTTATGCTTGTCGGAATATAATAGACTGTAGAGCCTTTGGCTCCCATCGCCATCTCAATCCCCTGGTGGATCTCAACTGCCAGCGTCACATGGCCTTCCAGTGTTGCAAGAATGAACAACCCGATCTCGCACTTCCCAAGGTCTGACATTTCTATCTCCGTACCCCATATCGGGGTCTTTGACTCTTCCTTCAGCTTCATGCTCGTATAAATCTTCATGTCAACCTGTTCCGAAGCAAGGAATACAAGGCGGTAACCGTTGTTCTTAGTATACTTGCCCTCAACGCGCGGGTTGGTCAGAAGGATCTGTCCTGCCAGGGTCACCAGAAGTGAGTCTTTGTCAGTCTTGTCGAGCACATATGTAACGCTGTCGAACCGCAGGTTGACGGCATACTTGTTATTGAGCTGCATCGAGCTCTCCACGATGCCCTTAGCCATCGAAACAGTGTTTGCCAGTGTTACCGGCACCTCCTGCTCGGGTACATCAATATCCTGAAATACGGCTGACATCGATGGCCGGAAGGCCAGCATCCGGTTGTCGTCCACCGGCTCCGCCTGTATGACCAGGTCACTCTCAGGATCAAGATAAACAGAGTCAGGACTTGGTTTAAATCCACCTCCCGACAGGTCAAGGATGCCGTCCTGCTGTAACCGTATCCGGCTCTTCTGGGAAGGCGTCAGCATCTTCACGTTGGGAGCCAGCTCGTAACGGACGTTTTTGAAAGTCCCGGGCTTCTCACCGCGGGCCATGGCACGCGCCGCTGCAGGATGAACGGACTGCTCCGGGGGATGCAGGTCCTGAACCGTGACCACACCGTCATATCTGACGGCGCTTTTAATCTCATGCTGCTGCGCTGCTACAAAGACCGGCAGCAGAAAAAACATTACAGGAACCAGTAAAAAAGAACTCTTCATGATGTTCAGGGGTTATTTAATCATACAACGCAGACAATCATATATTTAATATGCAATGGCTGCGCAATTTTAAAAAACCGGACAATTTTGTTCGAAACCTGAATTCATCGGCTATAATTCCTAATTTTACAGAAGATGACTAATAAACATGAAATCATGAAAATATCGGAACAGCCCACCTTCAATGCCGAATGGGACAAGAAGGAGATTCAGAAGAAGACCAGGAAGATGCTGAAGGAGATCGGCGAGCTCCAGCACAAGATGTATGCGCAGGGTAAATACAGCATCATTGTGGTGCTGCAGGGTACCGATGCCTCAGGCAAGGACGGGGTGACCAAAGGACTGCTGAAGTACTGCAACCCTGTGGGTACCGAGGTGTACAGCTTCAAAAAGCCTACCGACCTGGAGTACTCGCACGACTTCCTGTGGAGGATCCACGAAGTATGTCCTGCCAAAGGGGTGATGCAGGTGTTCATCAGATCGCATTATGAGGATATACTGGTTCCGTCGGTGGAGAAATTCATCCCTGCGGAAATCATTGAAAAGAGGTATGAGACGATAAACACCTTCGAGAAGATGCTTGAGGATCACGGCACGAAGGTGCTCAAGTTCTTTCTCAACGTATCGAAGGAGACGCAGGAGGAGAGGCTGAAGGAGCGCATCGAGCTGAAGGAGAAGCACTGGAAGCACAAGGATGGCGACTGGGATACGCGCGAGAAGTTCGACCAGTACCTGAAGGTGTATCAGAAGATTCTGACCCGCTGCAATGATGTACCGTGGCACATTGCACCTGCAGACAAGAACTGGCAGAAGCTCTACGCCGTCGCAGAGGTGGTCCTGAAGACGCTGAAGGAGCTGGATCTGCAGTGGCCGCCGCTCGTGACGGAAAGGTTCAAGTAATAGGCAGTAGGCAGTAGGCAGTAGGCAGTAGTCTGATTTTCTGCATGATATGCAGACTCTGCCTTTACATTGTCAACACTATTGCCTGTTGCCTGTTGCCTATTGCCTCCCTACTTCAGTGCCACCGTTTTGCTCACAGTGCCAGCCTTCCTTGATTCGTACTTTATCTCAATCTCCCCCTTTC
>CAZHAI010000287.1:0-2632 GCA_964530645.1 uncultured Rikenella sp.
GATGAAGAGAAGGAGGGCCTTGACCTGATCAGGAAGCTGTTGAGCTTCATGCCACAGAACAATCTTGAAGAACCCCCGCAGTTGGAGTGTGACGATCCAATTGACAGGCTGGAGGACGAACTCAATGATATTATCCCTGAAAGCCCCAACCAGCCTTATGACGTCAAGGATGTGATTGTGAGGGTGGTTGACTGGCACGATTTCCTCGAGGTCCACGAGGCATATGCAAAGAATATAGTTGTCGGTTTTGCCAGGTTTGACGGAATGCCTGTCGGCATAGTGGCAAACCAGCCGGCATATCTTGCCGGTGTGCTCGACATAGAGGCTTCACGCAAGGCAGCGCGCTTCATCCGCTTCTGCGATGCTTTCAACATCCCGATAGTGACCTTTGTGGACGTGCCCGGGTTCCTTCCCGGATCCACACAGGAGTACGGTGGTATTATAATTCACGGAGCCAAGCTGATGTATGCCTACGGCGAAGCCAACGTACCGAAGGTGACGATAACTCTCCGCAAATCATACGGCGGAGCCCATTGCGTGATGTCATCGAAACAGCTCAAAGGCGATATCAACTACGCATGGCCGACTGCCGAGATCGCAGTTATGGGTCCGCAGGGCGCCATCGAAGTGCTGGAGGGTAGAACAATCAGCGAGATTGCTGACCCTGCTGAACGCAAGGATTACGTAGCCAAAAAGGAACAGGAATACCGCGACAAGTTTGCAAACCCGTACGAGGCTGCAAGGTACGGCTACCTTGATGACGTTATCGAACCCCGCAACACCAGGTTCAGGGTTATCCGTGCTCTCAGGGCACTTGCTACCAAGAAGGACCCGGGTCCGATGAAAAAACACGGTAATATCCCACTCTGATAAGCCATGATGATACTGAATATTCTTCTCACAGAAGCCGTTCAGGGCCTCGATTCCCTGACCTGGACCGTAGTGGTGGTGGGCATTGGCATAGTTTTCCTCTCACTGCTGATAGTCTATTGGTTCTTCAGGTATGTTCTCACCTTCATCCTGAACTTCAAGCTGAAAAGTTTTGCCCGCAAAAAGGGCATACACCCGGATGAGGTACAGACCGTTAAGACAATTCAGTCCGGAGAGGTCAACGCGGCCATAGCAATGGCCATCTATTCATACTTCAATGAACTGCATGATGTTGAAAGCGGAGTGATGACAATCAAGCGCGTCTCCAGGCATTACTCTCCCTGGAGCTCCAAGTTGTACAATATGAAAAACCTGTAATACCAGAATAATCAGTCAGTGAAATGAAAAACTACAAGTTCAGGATAAACGGAAACCAGTACGAGGTTGAACTGCTCGAGATCGACGGTAACATGGCGAAGATCGAGGTGAACGGAACCGTTTACGATATTGAGATGCAGCGTGAGATACCCAAGATTAAGAGTGTTGCCTCTTCTGCACCGGCACAGTCACGGCAGGTTAATGAATCGAAGCCGGCACCTGCGAAGGCAGCAGGAGGAAAGGCCTCTGAGGTCAGGGCTCCGCTTCCGGGTGTAATCATCCAGATCCTTGTGAGGCCGGGTGATGAGGTAAAAGCCGGTCAGACGGTTTGTACGCTCGAGACCATGAAGATGGAGAACGCTATTAAGGCAGATAACGGTGGCCATGTCACTGCTGTGAACGTCACTACCGGTCAGTCTGTCCTTCAGGATGAGGTTCTGGTTTTAATCGCTTAGAGATGGCAAAGAGAAAAATGTGGACCATGCTGGCCCTGCTGGTGATTACTTCACTTGCATGGATGGCATTCGTCAAGCCTGAACAGGACAGGCAGAAAGTGCAGGTTGAATCAGGAATCGAATCCACCATAGCCCTCACGCAGTATCAGCAGGATCAACCTGAAAAAGAAGGGTTTGCTGAAGGACTGGCGCAGTTCTGGGCCTACACCGGGTTCCGGAACGTCACTTCCGGTCACCTTATAATGATCCTGGTAGGGTTGTTTTTCATCTTCCTGGCAATCAGGTATGAATACGAACCGCTGCTGCTTATCCCGATCGGCACCGGAATACTCATCGGCAACATACCCTTCTTTACTGACGGAGGTATGAACCTTCAGGTGGGCATCTACCAGCAGGGCAGCGTGCTAAATTACCTCTACTTCGGAGTGATGAAAGGCGTCTATCCGCCACTGATCTTCCTGGGTATAGGTGCTATGACAGATTTCTCATCACTGATATCCAACCCCAGGCTGCTGATGCTTGGAGCAGCAGCACAGATTGGGATTTTTACTACTTTCCTTGGAGCAATCTTGCTGGGTTTCAACAGGCCTGAAGCTGCTGCAATTGGTATTATCGGAGGCGCTGACGGCCCAACAGCGATCTTTCTCTCCTCGCGTCTTGCCAATGGCATCAATGTGCTGTCAGACGGAACAACGGTTAAAAACCTCATCGGTCCAATAGCAATTGCGGCATATTCATACATGGCACTGGTGCCGGTGATCCAGCCTCCGATCATGAGACTGCTCACCAGCAAAAAGGAGAGACTCATCCGCATGAAACCGCCGCGCGCCGTCACCAAGACAGAAAAGATACTCTTCCCGATTTTCGGTCTGCTACTCACCTGCTTTATCTCGCCCAGTGCTCTGCCGCTCCTCGGTATGCTCTTCTTC
>CAZHAI010000288.1:0-2534 GCA_964530645.1 uncultured Rikenella sp.
ATCAGTAACCATGCCTGCATCAAAGAAATAATTGGTACCCAGGTACCAGTTCTGGTTGATGAACTTAAACCGGACCATTTTCCAGCGCAGTTCAGCGTTTCCGTAGGCAATCCCGTCACCAACTACCCGGTTCCGCAGCAATCCCCTGATAGTCTTGCTTCCGCCAAGACCTTCAGAGCTGGCGCCCCTCAGTTCCGAAACAATTATCTGTCCCTGATAGTAGAATGGCACATCGCCGAAGAGGGTCTGCTGGTAACCTAGCCTGTAGGCAAGGCTGAGGTCATCCTCCTTGAGGGTGAAATACTGTCTCCATGTGAGGTAGAGTTTTCCGAATGATGATTCGGCTCCGAGGAATTCAGGTACAACTTCAATTCCGGTCTCGGCCCAGATGCCGTTCATCGGGCATGCACGCTGGTCGCGTGTATCATATGAGATGCCTCCCTTGATGCCCGTTATCCATCCGCCGTCGGCCTCTTCCGGTGAGATAATCCCAGCACCGGTGTAATACTCGAAAAGTGTGGGAACATCCTGAAGAAACTTTGGATCATCCGGATCCTTTCCCTTGTTGAATTTATCCACGTCCAGCACATCCGGCTTGAACTGCTGGATGCTGAGACCGGCATTCCAGTTCCAGTTGTTGTCGCCGATTTTGCCGATGAAGTCGTTCTTAAACCTGAAGAGGTGTCGCTTCATGGCATAGAAAAGGCGGCTGCGGTAGGATGATGTGCTCAGCTCATCGTCTGTCCAGTCACTGTTGTAAACTGATCCGAATCCGTTGAATCCGTAGAAGTCGTAAGCGAAGTCAGGCATATAACTAAGGTCAACAGCGTACCTGATCCCTTTGATAAGATAATCGGAATCATACATGACCCTGAGAATCGAACTCCCTTTTGTGAAGGTGGATGCCTCGATGTATATCCTGTGATAATAATCAGGATAGATTGATCCGTCGCCATAGTCAAACAGGTTCACCAGTGCTCCGTACTGGAATCCCTGGTCGGTACTGTAAGTGACTGCCGGCAGAGCGCCGAAGTTCCATCCTGTCTTGGTCTCCTGGGCCATCACTGTGGAGGCGAGGAGTCCGGTAAACAGTAGTAAACAGAGTTTTTTCATAAGTTTCATTTTTGTAAGGAAAGTAAAGTTAAAGAAAAATGATGCTCATATCCTAATTATTTTAATATTGCTACATTAGTGGACTTTAAAATCCGGTTCCATGAGCCTGATAATACACAACACGGGAATGCTGGTACAGACCAGGGAGGAGAACGTAGCCTTCACCGCCGGGAAGGATATGGCAGTGCTGCCTGTGATTAAAAATGGCTGGCTGCTTGTGGAGGACGGCATCATTGCCGGTTACGGCCCGACTGACACAATGCCCCGGTTCAGCGGTGACATACCCGGACTTGATGCCGGAGGAGGTTATGTATTCCCTGCATTCTGTGACCCTCACACTCACCTGGTTTACGCAGGAAGCAGGGAGAAGGAGTATACTGACAAGATACGCGGGCTCTCATATGAAGAGATAGCAAAGAGGGGAGGAGGCATCCTCAACTCGGCGAAGCTTCTGCACGGGACCTCTGAGGATGAGCTGTTCAGGCAGTCGATGGAGAGGGTCAGGGAGATTATCTCCTTTGGAACCGGGGCGGTGGAGATTAAGAGCGGTTACGGCCTGACAACCGAGGATGAGCTTAAGATGCTCAGGGTTATCAGAAGGATAAAGCAGGAGTCGCCCATAACTGTAAAGGCAACCTTTCTCGGGGCGCATGCCGTTCCGGCCCCGTACCGTGAGAACCGGGGTGCCTATGTAGACCTTATAGTAAACGAGATGATACCTGCCGTTGCCGCAGAGCGTCTTGCTGATTATATTGATGTCTTCTGCGACAGGGGCTTCTTCACCGTTGAGGAGACCGGGCGCATCCTTGAAGCCGGCGCACGTTACGGCATGCGCCCGAAGATTCACGCCAACGAGCTCGACTATTCGGGTGGCATACAGGCCGGTGTGCGTTATGGGGCCCTCTCGGTTGATCACCTAGAGTTCACCGGTGAAGAGGAAATAGCGGCCCTGCTGGGCAGCGGCACAATGCCAACGTTGCTTCCTGGAGCTGCCTTTTTCCTGGGCATGACTGATCCGCCTGCGCGAAAGATGATTGAGGCCGGACTCCCTCTGGCGATGGCAAGCGACTATAATCCCGGTTCATCGCCGTCAGGCAATATGAAGCTTGTTGTGTCACTCGGGTGTATCAGGCTGAGGCTCCTGCCTGAAGAGGCGATCAATGCCGTGACAATCAATGCTGCCTACGCAATAGGGCTGTCAGAGACGCACGGGTCCATCACAGTGGGTAAAAAGGCTAACTTGTTTATCACTAAAAAGATACCTTCGTATGAGTACCTGCCTTATGCTTATGGTAGTAATCTTGTGGAGACTGTTATTCTCAATGGGGAGGTTGTTCTCAGTCGGCAGTTGGCAGTCGGCAGTTTGCAGTAGTGAGAATGATAGCACGTATGGCTGAGGCAATAGTGACACAATGATAGCC